>JBHLOX010000163.1:0-5515 GCA_048940045.1 Promethearchaeota archaeon | reverse complement strand
GGATCAATCTGTGTTGCTGCTCGAGCCTGCAATGGATGGTTGTGGACATCCACATCAATAGGAAGAATCAATGAACCATTACGGAAGGTGGACTTCTACTCAATTCTCTTGAGAAAAGCGAAGAAACACATAGATTTTGTTAACAAATGCAATCCAGCAGAGATTCATACTCATGACTCACGCAGGATCTTTGAGGTTGTTGAGGAGCAGTCAGTTGACATCGTTTATACAAGTCCTCCTTATTTCGATGCATTAGACTACACCAACTATTACTCCAAGATAGTGCTTGAGATTTTTGACATGGACAGAGCCTTAGTTCGTAAGGGACTCATACAGAGATACTCAACTTATAGAGAAGACATGAGGACTGCATTACATGCGATAGACAGAGTGGTTCACGACAAATCACTCATCATATTCGTTGTTGGAGACCGTAAGGTCAGAGGCAATCTGATTAGAGGTTCTCAGTTCTTCAAAGATATTGCCCCTTGGGAGAATCCCTATGTTGTTGAACGGGAGTACACAAACACAGCAAGCGGTCTTTGGGACAGGATCAATAAGACCCAGAGGAAAGAGCAGATTATTGTCTGGGACCTCTCAAACGGAGGTCGGAAGGCAGAATGACTCACCATCTTGTTGTGATTGGCGATAGCACCTGTATGGATGAAGTACAAGACGGGTCTGTCCATCTTGTTGTCACATCCCCTCCGTATTGGAACTTGAAAGATTATGGTGATGACCAAGGGGTTGGGCAGACCACAGAAACCTATGAGGAATACTTCACATCCATATGCCGCGTTTTTCGTGAATGCGTGAAGAAACTGATTCCTGATGGGAAGTTGATAATCAACATTATGCCCATTCTACTCACAGGAAAGAATACGAAGTTCAATCGGAGAGTCACCAAAACAGTTTTGCCAGAGCTTGAGGAGTTCATGATCTCACTCGGTAACATGTACTTTCACTCGTTGTATATTTGGGACAAACGAAAGGCAGTCAGGTTTAGTTCATGGGGCTCTTACCCTCATCCTCCGAATTTTCTCTCGACCTATCCATATGAGTGGATTATTGTATTTTCTAAAGGCGGGAAGAGACCTCGTGTCGACCAGGAAACCAGAGAGGCCTCTGCAATAACACACAGCGAATTTACAAACTGGGTTCAGAATTCAATTTGGGACTTTCCGCCTGCATCAGCAAGATTGGAAAGGCATCCTGCACCGTTTCCAGAAGAATTACCTAGAAGATGCATTCGACTGTATTCATTTGTTGGTGACACTGTCCTAGATCCGTTTGCTGGTAGTGGTACGACACTCAAAGTCGCAAGAGAGCTTGGACGTAATTCTATTGGCTATGAGATTAACCCCGAGTATGAAATATTGATTCGGGATAAAATTGGAGCAGATACTCGAAATACCAAAGACACCTTCAATGTCATCATAAATGAAGGCCAAACCTAATTAGTACCTAAATTAGAGTAATGTCATCGGGTAGAAGATCTCGTGATTCGAATCTGGTCATATCTCTCCAAGGGAGGTCAGCAGAAGCCTTGACATACGATGTCATTGTGGTCGGAGCAGGTCCTGCCGGTTCAACTGCTGCATACGAATGCGCAAAACAGGGTCTCAAGACACTATTATTGGAGAAGTACAAGATTCCACGTGAGAAACCATGTGGCGGCGCCGTGATGTATAGGGGGCTTAGGATAATTGGAGAAAGAGTACCTCGTGAACTTGTTGAGCGACGGATCTATGGACTAAGGTTTCTTCTCCCAAATGGCGGAAACACTGAGTTCATCTCAGACAAGCTGATTGGAATCACAGTGTTTCGTGATCGTTTTGATGAATATCTAGCAAGACGAGCAAGTGATGCTGGAGCAGAGCTTAAAGATGAAACACGAGTTGTAGATGCAACGGTATCTTCGGAATCTGCCAAGGTTCGACTTGCCGATGGAAGCGAGTTCAGCTCCAAGTATCTCCTTGGAGCCGACGGAGTGAATTCGGTTGTAAGTAGAACATTAGGGCTTAGACCCAAACGAAAGGAACTCACTAAAGTCGGTCTTGGAATGGAATCTGATTTCTATGTAGGAGAAGAAGGTGTGATGAAGGCGACGGGAGGAACCCCTTCAATCCTTGAGGTATGCCCTGTCGAGGGTCGTGTCAGCTACGGTTGGGTGTTCCCAAAACGAAGACATCTAGCTATTGGGATTGCAGGTGCCGGCGTGCATATGAAGGCCCTCAGACCAAAGTTTGACTTGTTTTACAAGAGTGTGGAAAAGCGCACAGGTGTTGAACTCCATCTTGAGAAGAGACGTACATATTTTCTTGGCGGAGATGGTCTTGGTAGTAAGAATGTAACACAACGTGCAATCCTGATTGGAGATGCTGCAGGTTTTGTGGACCCACTTATGGGCGAAGGAATAGCCTATGCAATGCAATCCGGTGAGTTTGCAGTTTCGGTCATTACTAAGGCATTTGATGAAAATCGACACGATGAAGAAACCCTGTCTGAATATCAAAATCTTTGTCAAAAGAAGTTTTCAGCGAATTTTGCACTAGCATCCCGAGTTGGGGTTAGAGGCCCCTCGCTAGCTGAACTCATACTCCCGAGGGTGAACGGACACAGACTGGCTGCGGAAATAATGACAATGGTGGCTCGAGGTGAGATTGGCTATTCAGATATCCCCTATGTTGTATTGAAAAGACTGCCACGAGAATTTCCCACTATCATCAAGCATGTCATCCAATCACACATTACTACACTAAACTGAAAAACTTCATAGGTGCCCAATAAACATTCGATTCAACGATGAAATGTATGTGGTTTGGACTGATTGTAGTTTTGTTAGTAAGTTTGGCAGCTAGTCCAATTAGCATGCAACAAATCTCCCATGTTCCTTTATTCAACGGGACTGATGCATATTCGTATCTTGTTGATCAATGTGACTTCGGTCCTCGTCCACCAGGTTCAGACAATCTAAGTCTATGTAGAGAAATGATTGCTGACACATTCGAGTCCTTCGGTTGGAATGTCACCTTCCAAAACTTCACCTATCGCGAAATCGATTGTGTCAATATCATCGCCAGATGGAACGCGCTGGATAATTCACCTATAATTCTTGGAGCACACTATGATACACGTCCGCCAGGATCATCCAGTCCAGGGTCTGGTCTTGGAGCAAACGATGGAGCCAGCGGAGTCGCAGTTCTTCTAGAATTAGCTAAAGTTCTTCCAGAGGACACTCGTCCCACTGTAGAGATGGTCCTTTTTGATGCTGAAGACTCAGGGGGTATATCTGGTTGGGATTGGATACAGGGGTCGACATATTACGTTTCACAGCTTAGCACAGAACATAAGGATACTATCAAGGCTATGATCTTACTCGATATGGTGGGAGATATTGACCTTGAGTTGCCTCGTGAACGCAGTTCTACAACTTCTCTTCAGAACTCGATTTGGAACATTGCTGATCAACTAGGATACAATGACACATTCATTGATGCCTACCGCGGACCAATAATTGATGATCATAAACCCTTTCTAGACTCTGGTATTCCTGCTGTTGATTTAATCCAAGTTCCTTTCCCCTCATATTGGCACACACTTCAGGATACGCCTGACAAATGTAGTGCTGATAGTCTTGAAATCGTTGGAGAGGTCGTCGAGGTATTCCTTGTGGAGGATGCTGACAATATCACGGGTTATCCATTAGACCCACCAACACTTCTTATCATCGGGGCTGTCGCGATTGTTGCTCTAATAATCCCCATAATCTATTCACAAGTGAAGAGAAAGTAGAATGTTACACACCTTTAAACCGAAGCTCCTTAGATTATGTGATGATACTTATCCTACGGTGATATAGATTGGAGAAAGTAGACCTGTATAGACCGACTGACAGTTCACCATCACCACTGACAAGTATCTCAGTTCCTCCAAAAGCACACGTTATCGCATGCGGCACAATGGATTCGAATATCATTATCGTTGACTCAAAATCCGGTAAGGAAAAAAGAGGAATTTCTGGACACAGTGGGGCTGTGGCAGATGTATCCTTTGGTTCAAACTCGAATTCAATCATCTCATGTAGTTGGGACAGGACGACTCGCTTATGGAATCGGAAAAACATCGAGGAATCGATGGTTCTCAAACATCCATCAGAAGCAAAGGCCCTCACTATTTCACTGAAGCTGGGAAAGGGGGCCTCTGGTTCTCGTGATGGAATGGTCAAGATATTCTCATTACGCAGTTTCAAGACTATTCGCAATCTTCAAGCTCATCGCTCAGATATCTCAGGAATTGCTATCATTGACGAGGAAAAACAAATTGTGACTTCATCATACGATGGGACCTGCAAATTATGGGATTTATCCTCCTATGATGCTGTGAAAACATTGGTCAAACAGAAAGAACGTATCAGGTCAATGACAGCCACACTTGATGGGTCAAGTGTTTTCTTGGGTTCCCAAAATGGCAAGATTGTCCAAGTCAACATTGCTAACCCTAGAAACAGATCTGAGATGCCTGGACACAAAGATCTTGTGAGTGCACTATCGATAGATCCCACTGGTCGATATCTTGCATCTGCGAGTTGGGATCGGACAATCAGAATCTGGTCCTTGGATGACCTCAGCGAGTTGGCGATGGGTAAACTTGTTGCAGGAATTGCATCAATCACCTGGTCTTCTAATGGAACACATGTCTTTTCCTCTGACTTATCCGGGTCCATTGTATCTTGGAAACCATCTATTTGAATCAGTAACTCATTGACTCCTTTTTGCTGGTGCGAATGTCAATCTCTGCGAACCCCTCTTTGTTCCAGGTGATTCTGATACGTCCATAGTTCTTATTTATCTCTCCATCTTTTACGCCTCTTAGGATAGCAGCTATCCTATCAGCCAGTCGATTTCTGCTGCGTTTATCAAAGGGGATTGGAAGAAGGTTTCCATCAGTGAGAGTAAGAGTGACCGCTCTTTCATCCAATCTGATTATGGGTTGGGAAAAAATTAGACGACCTGGTTTGAAAAATGGAGTTTTTTCTCTCATGCTACGTACTGTCTTGGCAAGCTTACGATGCTGTGTTATCTCCACACTCGCTGTCTTTACTACATCCTCCAGATACCTGCTTCTCTTGTCATACCTGGCTGCAAACTCGTCTTGAAGTGAATCAAAAGTCTTCGTTCGAGACGCAAGACCCTTTTTGAGAATCTGCTTTATTGTCCAGTTAGTTGCCGCCCCATACTTCTGAAGCTCCTCCTCAAGAAGAATCTGCTTGTCCCTAGTTAGAGTAACGCTCAATAGCTTCAGTATCTCAACATCCTGCATAGACAACACGGTCTAAGAAAAATCAAACTGACCTAATCAATCTAACCTAGAGACGTTGCGCTAGGAATTCAGCTTCTCCAATAATTCTTGTTATCTCCTTTGGAAGGATGTCATAGGCTCCATGTTCAACGAGTATCTCTTCGTAGAATCCAGGTTCTGTTTCGCTAAGCTGGTCCATGAATGCACCATCAAC
>JBHLOX010000162.1:0-5557 GCA_048940045.1 Promethearchaeota archaeon | reverse complement strand
CGTGCAGGAGGAGGTACTGGAGGTTCCGAGTCAATCAAGCTAGCACTCCAGAACTTCGAGGACACACGTGCAAAAGAAAAGATCTTTGTTTTCTCCACTGACATGTATCTTAGCGACCAGGTTGTCTGTGAACAGCTTGCGGAGAGGATGAAACCACTTGGCATTAAGATGATAATTCTCGTTCCTAAATCATCATACAATCCCCATGCAGCTGACAGTCTCGCAAAAAAGGCACATGGAGTTGTTTTGGACATCGCGTCAATTGATGAACTGCCAGAGAAACTACTACGTGTGACAAACTACTGATTAAATGATGGAATATCCAGCCTTCTCTTGTAGTGATTTCTCCTTTGTTTCGCACACCCAGAACTTGTATGCGCAAACATAATCCTCAGTCCCTCTAAGATCAAGAAGTCGTGAACTGAAGAGACGCCTCATGATTCTCATGTATCTGAAGAAGGGGTCTCCAGGAGGGACTATTTCAGCAATGCAGTTTACTTGGAAGCTTTGACTCTCAGGCGCAGCCTCCTGAGTCCAGAAAAAGGTGAGACTGACTCTAGGGTCGCGCTGAATATTTTGGTACGTGACATCACCGTACATCTCAACGGCACCAAATCGGAAGCGATCTATCTTTTTGTCATCGAGCATGACTTGCTGATATAACTCAATACGTTCGTCAATGGTTTCATTGAAAGGTCTGCCTTGGAATGAGAGCTCTGCTCCTTCAAGCTCAAGAATCTTGTCCTCAAGAGCCTCATCAGTGAGAGTCAACCTGATGATCTTTTTCGCGCAGTTAATTGGGAAAATCCCAGTTGTATTCTGCGATGACACTGTTGGTTTCATCAATGTAGACTCATAGAGCCTGTGAATCTTCTCATCGGTGTTTCGAGCACCCTCAAGGGTATTAACCAAAGCCTCATAGAGGATGTCTGGTATTGCATTCAATGGAAAAGAAATATCTAATCCGCTGAGGTTGATATCGATCTTTCGCATCTCGCGATCAATGAATTTGATTGTGGATATTTTCTCTTCCGGCAAAGGGACTACACCGACACTCTAACTTTGGATGGACAATGTCCACTTTTTGCTAGGTTCAACTCTCAGATGGTATATTTAATGCTATGTCGGACCATTGATATCCACTGAAAAAGCCTCATAAGAGGGTCTGTAAGAACTGGTTTCAGAGTTTCTCGTCATTGAGGCTTGAAGAAATGGTTGAAGCTTTCGAGATTGACTCACAGGCAAAGATGATCAAGTCGAAAAGCAAGGTTGTTGAAGTAGACACGAACAAAGTGCTAGTCTTTGTAGATCATGATTGCAAGACTGTTTACCTATGGAGAGGCAAGAACGCTGAAATCTTCATGAAGCTCTTGGGAACACGTGTTGCTGCAAAGCTGAGTCACACATATCCTGACTATAGGATTCGACCCATTTCCGAAGGGGCTGAACCTGCGGCCTTCAAGCACCTACTCGGTTCACAACTCAAATGATGTCTTCTGTCACCAGAAAACACTTAGTTGGTTGAGTATTGTTTTGTATTGGTGAGGTTTCTGAGTATTGATCGGCTTGCATATCTTAGCATGATACGCAATGTCAAGAGAGGCCTTCTCACAAGAACAGATATCCTCAAGCACCTTGATTCTGAGATATGGACCACCACATCGGTGATTGCTCAGCAAGTCAGTGTCACTCGACAAACAGTCATTTATCATCTAAGGAACCTTGAGCGAGAAGATGTTGTTGAGAGAGATACCGAAGGCAAAGGTTGGAGATTTGGACCCTTCCAGCAGAGTGAGTTGTCAGATTTCTTTGCTACAAAACGGAAAAGCAAGAAGAAATGAGATGTCAATTTCTTAGGAACAGAATCTTCTTCTTCTTTATTTAACGTGTGATGACTGTACACCTGGTTTTCACCAGGAATGAAATCCACTGTTGAAATAAGAGAGCCACTAATAAGCCCTGTCAGTTTCTTCTAACACAGCGAGTAATATGACGACACATGCCATCGTTCGAGAACCAGGTCGGAATTTTAAGAGCTGCTTATCAAAACACCCGCTTCACCATACTCTAGATATTGACTTGGCTTTGGAGCAGCACAAAAAGTACCGTCATACTCTTGAGGAACTCGGAGTAGATTTGATAGAACTTCCACCTGATAATGATCATCCAGATGCTTGCTTTGTTGAGGATACAGTTGTTGTACATGGAGATCGTGCTATGATAACCAGGATGGCGAAAGAGAGCCGCCGTGGTGAGAGTGATAAGGTGGAAGAAATCCTATCGGAATTCAAGCACATCAAATCTGTTTCAGCTCCAGGTACCCTAGAAGGTGGCGATGTGGTCCATCTCCCTGACTCACTTCTTTGCGGAATAACGAAGAGGACGAACAAAGAAGGGGCATCTCAGATGGAACAGTGGCTCGAAACACCGGTTCTTTGTATCAAAGATCCAAAAATCATGCATCTCAAGAGTCATGTCACTTATCTTGCTAGAAACTACATGCTAGTGAATCCTAGATATGTGGATAACACTGTTTTGGAACCCTTCAACAAGATTGTGCTCCCAAAGGAAGAGTCGCATTCAGCGAACTCACTCACCATCGACGGTGTTGTAATTATGTCTGCTCGTCACAACAAATCGTCTCAACTGGTGAGGGATGCTGGTTTTGATACAATTCAACTAGATATGAGTGAGTTTGAGAAGTGCGACGGAGCTTTAACCTGTCTATCCATTCTGTTCTAGTAATCACACAAACTCAGCATAGAAGTTCTTTGCATTTTGCCAGTAAATTTTCTGAAGAACTTCATCAGGAAGATTAAGTCCATTGATGAAAGTACCACCTGATGCTGTGGTGTCTGCATCCGGAAAAGGAAGTGGTCGATGTTCCACTGAAGATTCAAGAAGCAATCTCAATGCTAGATATCTCCCTTCGAAGTACTCTCTGTCAGGTTTCCACGTGACACAGTCAGTCCCAAAGACAATCCTGTCCTGATATTTCATGATGAACTCCTTTGCCTTCTTAGGATCCTTGCTTAGCTCTCTGGATACCCATCTTGCTGAGCTAGTGTCGATATTGAAGTTTGGATATGTATCAAACCAACGACCTAGGTTGTCGAGTCTGTGGATCTCCGATTGAGATCCGAAATGTGCCAATTGAAACTTCAAAGAATTGTGTCTTCTGAGGACGCCTTCGAGTTCTCTGAGGTCTCTCTCTTTCGATGTATAGATTGAGGTGTCTGTGTATTTGGTCGCATAGTATGTATCTGGATCTGACAAGTGAAGCAGGAGAGGAATCCCTTCATCTTTCATAGCTTCAAACATCTGCGCCATCTCATCCCCGTCCAATCTCATCTCCTCAAGGGATGCAGATACTCGTCCTCTCATAACTGGCGCTGACTGCATCTTCGCCATGTGATACCCCTCGTTTCGAAGGGTGGCAATTTCCTTCAGTATCAGGTTTAAACCCCCTCCAAAACGCATTGCCCCTGAGAAATACTTGGCAAAGATGAACCGACCAGGATACTTCTCTTCAGCATAATTCTTGGCACCCAAACTGTGGCAAATGAGGAGTGATTCCTTGACTCCAAAACTCTCCCCTATTTCAACTAACATTTGTAATGCATCTGTGTCTACTATGTGAGTGTGAGCATCGAAAATGGGTCCATCAAAGGTCAGTTTTGGATACAGTCTATACACCTAGAGGCCGCGATGCGTTTCTCCTTGAAAACTCTGCCCATCTAGTACATAGATGTACAGGATGCACTTTTGTGTATTCAAGTTTCACTTGCAGTAAACCGCTTTCGCGGGTCTGGAGAGTCTAGAATGAAGCGCACGCTACAAACCGTTTTAGTTATGTCATTTGCAGCTATGTTTCTCATCTCACCCGTTGCAGCAGCAACATCTGAGGGTCTAGAGTGGGGTGTAGCACTGAATGACGAATTCACCTTTCACTACAAGATTGTTGAAGAAGGAAACACAATTCTTGATGAAGGCGTCAATGTCACCGTAGATGCGAATCCACCAACTATTTACGACCCTCTGACTGATTGGACTATGTTGTCCGGTGTGGATATTTCTATTGTATACACAAATGGCTCCCTATTAGGATTTGAAACCCTGTACCTACTCGGTCTCTTGCTGGCCGGTGGTCATTTTGTAGTTCCAATAGGAAATTTCAGCTTATTGAGTGACCTGCTAATGGGTTCTCTCTTCTGGAATGAGAATTCAACAATCATCAACGATGGAAGTGTGTGGGGTGTCCGGACAACCGGATCTGATGATGAGATGACAATGCAAGTGAATGTACACTATCTGAAGGCAGATGGTTTTCTCTCAAGATACACACTTGAAGCACTGAACACCACAAATGGTATCAGATCAAGTGTCAGCCTATTACGCCAAGGCCTCGGATTAGACATCATCGGATTTATTCAAGACAACATTTTGCTAGTTGGAATTGGAGTGGGTGTAATAGTCATTCTCGGTGCAGTCGTCTGCATACGTCGAAGGTAAACAGAGTGGGGTTCAGCCCCACCCACCCCTTTTATTCTGGACTCAGACGTGACCAAAGGCTCTCCGCAGACTTTTTCGAAACCTCAGATACATGTTCATCCGATGTGAGTGTCAACAGTCTATCTTTGACAACGACTTTCCCATTGACTATCACATCACGTACATCACGACCTCCGAAGGTGTTGATAAGATGCCCAACCACCGAGTTGGGATTGAGTGGAGTTGGAACTCTCGACCCGTCTAGTATCACAATGTCCGCGAATTTTCTTTTTTCAAGACTGCCTAGGTCATTCTCGAGACCATAACAACGTGCACCCTCAATGGTAGCCATTCTGAAGATCTCATCAGGACCTATTGCACTTGGATTACCACTGGCAAGTCTATGAACTGTCAAAGCGCAACGCATGTTCTCGAATGGATCGTATATCCATCCATCATTCCCAAGCCCAACTGTGATTCCTTTCTTGAGCATTGCAGGAACAGGAGATACTCCTACTGCATTTAGCATATTGCTCATGGGATTGTGAGCCACTGAAGCTCTTCTCTTGGCAATTAGGTCGATTTCATTCTCATCCACATGGACACAATGGGCTAAGACTGTCTTCGGTCCAAGAACGCCTAATCTATCAAGTCTCTCTACTGTCCTCTCTCCTGTTGCCTCAAGGTTATGATAAAGATCTACAAGACCTTCTGAAGTATGAACTGTAACAGGCACCTCCATCGCCTTTGCCTGAGCAACAGACTTAGTGACAATTTCATCTCCAACAGTGAATGAAGCATGCAGACTTATCATCCCTGAAACTAGGTCATCCTTTCGACACGACTCAATGAATTTGACCCCTTCCTGAAACCCTCTAATCGCTTCTTCTGGATCATTTCTCTCTGTCATCTCAAAGGCAATGATGCCGCGCATTCCGACTTCCTTTGTCCCTCTGGCTATCTCCTGTAAACTTCCCTCGATTGAATTGGGACCAGAATAGGTGTCAGCATAGAATGTAGAACCATTTCTCAACATGTCTGCACTAGCAGAAAGTGCACTAGCATA
>JBHLOX010000161.1:0-5565 GCA_048940045.1 Promethearchaeota archaeon | reverse complement strand
AGAATCAGGGGATATGGCACTCCTGCAAGTCTACCATGCCAGAGGTGGACATCTGTACCACAACATCCCGCCAATCCAACCTTCATCAACGCAGCCCCTGGTTCTAGTTTGGGGAGTTCATATTCCTCAATGACCAAATCTTCACTTGGCTTCGGGACCACAGCTGCTCGGCTTGTCTTTGCCATATCTTCACATCCAAGTTTCTAACAGTTCGTAAAAGATGCAAACTCAGATTTAAACGAGTCCGAAAAGGCTTGGTAATATAATCAAACTTATAAGATTCAATTAACAATTGTTAGTTGTGAATTCCATGTCAGAAATGGAACCAGTTGAGAGCCTGGACTGTGTGGGGTTATTCTGTCCGCAACCACTGTTCCAGACACGAGAAGCAATTGATGGGTTGAAACCTGGCGAGATACTTGAAATGCTTTCAGATGATCCAGCAGCAGAGGAAGACATCAAAAGATTTGCAAAGCGGACCGGGAACGAACTGATACTCTTCGAACGTCTAGAAGATGGTGTGCAGAGGTTTCTCATACGAAAGAAGGAGGAATGAATAGAAAGTGCCGAAAATTCTGTACGTTCAGACAAGTGATGATCCAGAGCGGCAATACTCGCCATTTGTCCTTGCACAAAGTGCTAAGGCGATGGATATTGAACCTATGATTTACTTCCTGGGACAGGGGCTGAGAGTCTTGCAACCTGGAGCCGCAGAAAAGATCAAACTAGGATCCTTCCCAAGTCTTCAAGAGATGATAAATAAGACTGCAGAGATGGGAATTCCCATCTATGTTTGTGAAGCGTCCAAGCAGATGTTGGGGTGGGAAAAGGTTGACCTTGATCCGCAATGTAAGATTGTAGGAGCGGCAACACTCAACGACTTGGTATTAGAAGCAGATGCCACTCAATGGTTCTAAAACAGATTGATATGAAAAAGCGAAAGGAATCTAACCAACAGGTCTAGAGCAAGGATGATGAATAATGAGAGAAGTATACCTCGACTATCAGAGTGCAAAACCAGTTGACCCAAGAGTCATTGAAGGGATGAGCAAATACTTTCATGAAACTTTTGGAAACCCGTCAGCTCTGCATCATGTAGGAGATGCCGCAACTGATGCTTTAGAGGAGAGCCGTAAGGAAATTGCCAAGTTCATCAATGCTGATGAAGATGAGATTATCTTCACTTCAGGAGCGACTGAAGCGATCAACATGGGGATCATTGGTTATGCCCTCAGGAACCAGAAGAAGGGCAACCACATCATCATGTCAGAAATTGAACACATATCCATTCACAACATAGCTAAACATCTTGAGCGACTCGGTTTTGAAATATCAAAAGTGCCAGTAGACCAATATGGAAGGGTGAATCCACGAAAACTAGAACGTCGTATTACAGACCAGACTATACTCATTACTGTGGGGATGGCAAGCAACGAGATTGGTACTATCCAGCCAATCAATGAGATTGGGCAATTGGCATCGGAGAAGGGAATTGCGTTTCACACTGATGCTGTTGCAGCTGAGGGACTGCTCCCTATTGACGTAAAGAAAGACAACATTAACCTCATGGCACTCTCCTCAAACGATTTCTATGGACCTCGGGGAGTCGGGGTCATGTACATGCAGAAGAAGTTTAGAGTCAACCCAATATTAATTGGTGGGGGCCAAGAAAGGGGTCTCCGTTCAGGAAGTGAAGATATTCCTGGAATAGTGGGAATGAAGCTCGCTACAGAGATAATGAATAAAGAGATGAATTCAGAGGTTAAAAGATTCCAAGGTTATCGAGATAGAATGATAAAGCATATACTTGATGAAGTGCCAGACAGTCATCTAAATGGACATCCAACTGACCGCCTTGCATCAAATGCTCACTTCAGATTTGATGGCATCGAAGGCGAATCCATTTTACTCTCAATGAAGGACTTAGGAATCTCTGTGTCTACAGGATCAGCTTGCACATCAAAGACACTAGAGCCATCACACACCCTAATTGCGACAGGACTTCTCCATGAGGAAGCCCATGGCTCACTTCAATTGACAACGGGCCGATTTAACACAGATGAAGACATTGATATAGTACTTGAAGCCGTGCCAAAAGTGGTTTCACGATTAAGACAACTATCTCCAATATACATATCCAAGCAGAGATGAAGAAAATGAAATCGACAAAGTATAGCGAAAAGGTTCTGGATCACTTCCGTAATCCTCGTAATGTAGGAACATTAGAAGGAGATGATGTTGCAGTAGGGAAGGTCGGCAATCCGACCTGTGGAGATATCATGGAAGTCTATATTCGCATCGATGGTGATGTTATCACCGATGCCAAATTCAGGACTTTTGGTTGTGGATCCGCTATCGCTACAACGAGCATGACGACTGAAATGGTTAAGGGTATGACTCTTGATGATGCCATGAAGCTTACCCGACAGGACGTTGCAGAGGAGCTAGATGGACTACCACCTATCAAGATGCATTGCTCCAATCTGGCTGCAGATGCCTTGCATGAAGCAATAATAAACTTCAGACGAGGACGTGGAGAGCATGTTGACGAAGTGGAAATGACATCTATACCCGAACCGGGCTGTGTAGTTGGGCAAGATGAGTTTCTTAACAAGGGCGTATGGCTCGCAGTAGATAATCCTGAAGATTTCAAGGACCAACGTACTTTGATTCTTCATTCTGGTGACGAGTCTGTTGAAACCGCAATAGAGTTGACTGAACAGACTGACAGAGTAATTCTTCTCACACCTGAAAAGACTGTAGACACCACACCTGAACTTGAAAAACGTCTTGAAGAATCAAATGTCAAACTGCTCACAGAATCAAGACTTCTTGAGATTCGTGGTGAATTCGAGGTAGAGAAGGTCTTGATATTCAATATTGATGAGGACGAGGAATACGAACTCTTCGTTGATGCAGTCGTGATTATTGAATAGTGCTCAGTGAACGGCAAGTACAAATGACTTCAATTTCCCTCTCGAGGTTGTTATGATAGAGATAAGAACCGCCACTTCAGCGGACATCTCATTACTTGAGCGGATGTATAGAGATGAGATAGAAGCCCATGTTGAACGCTCTAAGAAATTTGCCGAGGATCTTGTTCTGAGATACAACACTCTTCTTGCCTTTGAGGAGAATACTGTTTGCGGGTCTGTGACATGGGAGCCTCGAGGAGGACTTGATGATGGTGTGGTCGAAATAATTGGTCTAGGTGTGAATAAAGCTTTCAGGCATCAGGGAATCGCAACTAGACTAGTCAACGATATGATTGAAGAAGCAACTCAGTTCTATTTGTCAAAAGGTTATTCCTTGAGAGTTGTGTTGCTGTTTATGGAGCAATCCAATGATATCGCGCGGAAGTTCTACTCAGCAAATAGATTCAAAGAGGTAGCACTCATAGAGGCACTCTATCCGAATGATGATGCTTCTATCTGGACAAGACATCTCTGAATCAGCTTCGGGTGACAATGTATGTCAAGTAAACCCATCATAGGAACTCTACAAGAACGATCTCTTCATTCAAGCTTGAAAGATCTATACGCAATAGGAGAAGCTAGAACAGAGGTATCTATAGATGGTTTTGTTGTCGATGTTGTGAAAAATGGGTTGCTAATTGAAATCCAAACACGTAATTTTGCCGCAATCAAGAATAAGTTGGTTTCACTCATGAAGGACCATCCAGTCAGATTAGTCCATGCACTATCGAAAAAGAAGTGGATAGTGAAGCAGACACCGGATGGAACAGAGCAGTTGAGCAGAAGACTTTCCCCGAAAAGGTGTGGATTCGAAGATATATTCGATGAACTTGTACGGATCCCTAGCTTCATCTCACATCCAAACTTCTCCATGGAAGTATTGTTGATAGAGGAAGAGGAGATTCGCCGCCAGGACGGACAGGGGAGTTGGCGGAGGAGGGGATGGAGTATAGTTGATAGGAATTTGATTGAGGTCGTTGATAGGCGTCTGTATGAAACACCAATAGATTTTCTACACTTCATCCCAGATTCCCTTGAGAAACCATTTACGAATTCAGAATTGGTGGAGGCGTTACGAATCTCCCGACGCCTTGGCCAGAGAATGACATATTGCTTGAGAAAAATGACTGCTCTGAAGACTGTTGGCAAGAAGGGAAACGCACTTCTTCACGACATCACATGAATCAATGCTACTTTTGTTTCAAGACATCTCGAATATCCTGCAAATACTCACTGCCAGGCGTTTCCCATCTATTTGTATCATTCTTATAGAGATCATAGGGATGGGAGTCCATACTCATTTTCGCATCATGAACAGTCTGTACAAAACAAGAGGCTAGATGAGGGCGGAGAACATCTAATCCCTTGAGAAATCCAATCATATTCTGTGTATTAAGGGCAATCTGAATTGCAAACCGGGTCCGTGATTCCATTGTAATGGTCGCAGGGAATGGAAGTTGGTAGAAGACGGACAGAACAGTGTCCTGCGGTTCCTTGAGTTCTATGAAACAGATGATGCTCAACTCATTCTCAATTGCACACACTTTAGACTTGTATCCTTTGATTATCCCCTCAACCTCCAAACGATGAATTCTCTTGTTCACCTGTGCCTCTGACAAGGATAAGACCTTGGCCAACTTCTTTTGTGTGATATCCCCATCATCGAACATGTGTTTCAGAATCTGCACGTCATATTTGTCAAAATCAACAATTGATTGAACCTCATCCAAAGGTAGTGTGAATTTCTTATTTGACCTCAGAGTCTTTGGAATTTGATCTCTCCATTTATTCCAGTTCCAGACCCAACCCAGCGTGGAATCGAAATGACTATAGTCTGCAGGTTTTGAATCGAAATCAGTGATGTCGAAAATGAAGAAGTCAGAGATCAGGTCAGCCTTATGGAGCTCCTCTAGAATTCTTCGAGTGATTCTTGGAGAAGAAAGGGAGTAGAGAGCATACGCAAGAAACCCATTGTATTTGCCATATGTGGGACTGTTGTGGTAAATCGTGTCGATTGCATGGAAGATAGCAGGAAGAACCTCATTGCCACGAGGCGTGGTGTTAGCAAGACAGATATTCTCACCAAGACCCAGCTTTCGTTCAATCGCTATGACTCGCGTAGGTCCAAGAACACCAGTTTCCCGCAATCGTTTCAAGCGGTATCTGACAGTCCTTGGTGGTAAATCTAATAGTGCTCCAACTTCTTCTGTTGAAACCTTAGGACCCAACCGATCTAAGGCTCCAATGATTTTGATGTCCTTCGGATCTATTCGGCTCGTTGGAAGTCACCTTGATAATATGGCTATTTATTCTACAATTAAACTTGGTTTCTAAGCAATGGTTGCATTACGTTATTGGCAATATATATAAACTATTCTTGCCACAAATATAGTATAAGTTCACTTACTGGCAAGTTCAAGATTTGAGCTGGCCAGTTCATTCGTACCGTTGAGAGCGTGGTTAAGATGAGCACACCCATCAACCTGACAAAGAGCACACTGATAGTTCTTGATAAGCTGGCTAAGGAGGGACCTATGAGCCCACAGGATGTATCCAAGTCGTCAGGTCTTGCCATGAGAACAGTAACACT
>JBHLOX010000160.1:0-5607 GCA_048940045.1 Promethearchaeota archaeon | reverse complement strand
GCAGAACAGGTACAAACTCCACAGGTGAAGGCATTATTACTTGTTCTTGCTGACAGTGAGAGAGATCTGATTGCACACATTCGTCACATGATGGTCACCGGAATTCTCGACGAAATCGAAATCACTGAGAGAATAACAGCTGATGATAATCCTCCAGATGACTCTCCTATTGCGCCCGAGAGAATCGATTCTGACCCAAGAATCTTTGTCTGTAACAAAGCGTTGGAACAGGAGATAAAGGGCTACACATTCTACCTGTCTATTGCTGCTCGAGCAAAAACGGAGCTTGTTAGTCGACTTTTCGAGTATCTGGCATTCGTCAAATCACAACAAATTGAGCAAATCAGAAAGGTCTGTGTCACGTTCTAGCGCCAAATGAACTAAAATTGGGTACAGAACAGAAAGTGCTTTCTTCATTTGTTGCATAATTACATAACAATGAGCGAATCGACCTCACATCAGCATCTGCTTAAGCTTGCTTTGACGACATCCGCTAATCAGTATGATTTCTACCTAAAGGCTGCCAATGCAGCTGAGATGCCACAGGTCAAAGCACTACTCATGGTCCTTGCTGAAACCGAAGGTGAACTAATCGAAAGGATTCGACTCATGATGACAACCGGCATTCTGGATGTCGTTGAAGAAGTAGCCAAGGAGGACTTCTTCTACGAGGATCCCGATCCCACACCTTTTGGTATTGATAGAACCCCTTTTGCAGAATCAACAGTTGATACAGACCCTCGTCTCTATGTCTGCAATCGTGCTTTGGAGAAGGAATTCTCAGGATTTACTTTTTACAAGTCAATAAGCTCTCGTGCAAAGTCTGAGCTAATAAAACGAGTCTTTGAATACTTGGCATATATCAAATCAAGGCAGATTGCAAGGATTCGTAGGGTCTGCGGTACTTTCTGAAGCAATTCTTCTACAAGTTTCTTACATATCTAGGTAGTATTAGAACACGTGTTCCAAGAATATAAATCAAACAAATAACTAAAAAAATAAAAAATTAGATATATTTATATATGTTTGATGTTATACATACCATGTGGCCGGGAGGCCGCAAACAAGGGAAGATGCTGAAATTCTCCATCGGAAACAGAGGGGATACAGGGTCTTCAAAACAGCGAGATGGGAAATGTGAGTAACGAACAAAACGTCTTCATTCCTCCTGTGCAGCTAAACAACCTATCAGAGTTCATGGATGTAGCAAAAGAGGCTGCAGTTTTGGTCTATAGTCCTGAGTTTTTCCAAGGTCCCTTCATGGATGATCACAAGAAACTCAGAAGACTCACCTTGACTGCAGTTGGAGTGAGAAGAAACGGGCTACCACTTACCTTCAGATACGTGCTTGATGATGTCAGGGATATCGAGCGTGTGGCCTCTGAGATATTTGAGGATCTCAAGGTGTATGGTAATCTCGTTCAGGGATTAGTAGAGAAACCCACTCCTTTTGGAGAGCTATTGGCAACATGGCCATGAGGAACATCTGGCGCACACTCTCCTCATCTACTTGACCATTTCGCAACTACCGATAGTGCTTTTTGTGTCTGTGCTGAAACATTAGTGAAGAACATTGACCAAACCGGAACCAGCAGACAAAATCGTACCCCGCATCCTCAAGCAGTACTCAGAGCGTCCAAGGGGGTGGCATATCATGAGCACTCCTCGAGGGGAGATGCTGGTTCTCAGCTCTGACTCTGCTTTTCAACTGAAACTCATACCCCTCAATCCGTACGAGTTCACTGGTGCAGGAGTTGAGTTACCGGAGTCAAGTGATGCAGTTGATTTAATTCGCTCATCACCAGAATTTGGACTTCGCCCTCTTAGTGAGTCCGATTTACATGGAATCTTGAACTCACTCACAGGTGCTAAGGGTCCTAAACTAGATCTTGATGGCATCTTAAGACGCACACCTCGTTCCTTAGATGACATTTCTGCTGATACAACCTCTCCTATTCTCAGAGGTCCTGTCCTCATGAGACCTGAATTGGGCTCATTGAGTCCTGAGATATTGAAGAGGCAGCTATCTCTAGATCGTTCAGCAGAGAGGACGTTCAGGAAACGATACCCTGAGCGTGCTGGGATGTTCTTCTAGATCATGGTTAGAGGCTGGAGAAAACCTAGCATCCTTCCTCTACTGAGTTACCTAAGTTTCCACCAAGAAACGATTAGGTAAAAGATCAAGAAGAAGATAGCAAAGAAGAGTAGAAACAAAGTCATAAAGAAGGAAAATGTTTCCAGCTATCCCTAACCGACGATGAAGGAGGGCATGAGTTCTTCCATAGTCACTATCATGAAGGCGAGGGCGAAGGCAAGGACTAGGGAAAAACCAACACAAGAAAGAGACCTAGAGAGGAGCGAAAGCGTGCCAGCCCCTGTAGCGATACATCAGTAATACATGTTGAATGAATTGCGATGGTAATAAGACTTAACATGGGTGCTCTCAGCAATAACGTACATTTTTCACGATGGTTGACAAAAGAGGAGGGTTTCCAATGGATAGACGATTAGCCGCTGCGGGACTGATTGTTATCATTGTGTTCTCTATATGTGCTTACTTCATCATCTTTCCGACAAGAACCAATTTTACGTACCAAAAGGACTGTACAGCAGATTATGAGGACTATGTGGTTGGCATCTACAACATTAGGGACTGTGAGGTCAGTGTTTCATTCACGAATGACACCACAGTTCTATATTCAATGAATGTCGAAATGTATGGGCCTACTAGCGGAACTATCTTCTATCTCCATGAGGACAGTTATAGGACACTCCTGAATTACTATGAAAGCTCAAGTCTTAATGAGTGGAGCAGAGATGAGGTTCGTGCAAAAAAGCTGGACCTTGTCCTGGGAACTGGAAAAGCCTACAACATCGTTGTCTGGGGGACAAATCTCACTACTACAGTAACATATACTAATGGAGCCCTCATCGGTCAGGAGTCATATTTTCAGGTTCGGTCTGAGAATGGCTCTGTTTTTGTGGAGTTCGATGGGAATGAGGTTGATGACTCAACTCTAGGGAGCAGCTTTGACCCAGTACGTCTGGATTTTGACTTAGGTCGATGGGGCACTTCTGGCTATCAACTCACTCATGCTGAGCTAGACATTAATCTCCCGTACTTCTACTATGGTGATCTCGATGTTGGTGCAGAAACTATCGATGTAGCCATGACTGGATGGAACAGGTCTCCAGTTCTAGAAGTCTTTTCATACTTCACCAATTATGTTGAAGGCGAAGGAGATCCACCTAGTGTCTACATCGATGTGTGCAGTCTAGAAGTTGTTGCGAACCTTGTAAAGGCGTCAAGTCCATGATTATGTTTGGAGTTCCTAATTGCTTATCGTATTCAAGAATCAAAAAGTAAAGAAAAAATGAATGGTGGACCTGATGTGATTTGAACCTTTGAATCGGTGTTAGATTGCTAATATCAAGTCAGTGCATCTCTGAACCGTTTTCCAGTACCTCGCAGTCGTTGAACAGGTTCATTTGAAAACACAATGCGCACATATCTGCTGCTTTTATCACTCCCCCAATTGACCATTGGTGTCGTGGCGATTTTACCCAATTCCAATAGACGCTTGGACGCAGTAGGGCCGTCAAAACCCAAGTTGGAAACATCTACAAGAAATGACCACCCGCCGTGAGGAGGAATGACAGTGAATTCTTGTAATTCATCAAGCAGAACATCACGACGATTTTGCCACTCTTTAACGCAGGCTCGAATACCGTCGTTAGGTTCATTGATGGCTGTGGCAACAGCTCCCATGGCAATCCCTGTTTGACAGACCACGTTGCTGATACTGACACGAGCAACATCAGCGACAATGTTCGCCGGCCCAACCACCCATCCAACACGCCAACCAATCATGCGATATTCTTTAGAGGCTGAACCGACCGTGATGACCTTCTCGCGCATGTCTTTGAATGACGCTGGATGAATAACAGTACGGCCATCGTACAAAATGCGTTCCATAGCTGAGTTGTTTATGAGCCAGCAATCAGCGTGTTTACAAAAATCAACCAAGTCCTGCCATTCATCATGATTAAAGACCGCCCCTGTTGGCATGGATGGGCTCATCAGCAGTGCCGCTCTCACTGGTTTTGGGTTGATCTCTGCCAATGCACCAGAATCCAATCGCCAGCCTTGAGCTGATGGTAATAGCGGAACGAAGCGCGGCACTCCACCTGCAAGACGAACACGGTTAATCAGCCCAACATATATCGGATCTGTCATCAAGACTTCATCGCCGGGTTCCAAGGTGGAAAGAAGCACATTCAGGATGCCAGATAACCCGCCTGCGCTGATGATACATTCGGTCTTCCAATCATACTCATGTCCGGATTGCTGGCCAACCAACATAGCTGCTGCTTGACGCATCGGTTCAAGACCGAAAAATGGAAGATAACTATTGGCATCATCATCATCTACAGCACGCTTTGTGAAATCCAGAGCAGATTGAGGTGGGCGCAAATCTGTATCAAGATTCTCAAGGCGTAATACGTCAGGATCTTGGAGGCGATCAGCAAGATCACCCATTGTTTCGACGCCAATCTTGGTGATGTGATTAAGTCGTGAAACTGGCATATGATACCCCCTAGTTTGGGATTATATCATCGAATACGAACCCTTCGAATGTAGTCCTATTAAGATATGAAACTGTCTGTGGGTTTCAAAAAGAATTAATGGTGGGCCGGACGTGATTTGAACACGTGACCACCGCACTGTCAAGCACATTCGAGATGAATTTGACCAAGACTAAACGAGTCTGCGTCCTCGGTGTCGGTTTCCTTCTGATGCTGTTATCCTTGTCCTTTCTCGAATTTTCTTCGGATCTTTTCGATATCCACTTGTGTAAAAAAGTCCTCAACATGTCCACAGACAAGGCAAACATAAGCATCACTCATCACATAGGAAAACATACCATACCAAACCGTCTTTGATCTAAATGGCCCAGCTAGTTGCTCACTTCCACAAGATGTACAGATCTTCTTCAATTCATCCAACCGAAAATCACCCCTTCAGTTGGGAATTGGCATGAAAGAGTATAAACTATCTCTCTGACTGCTGACAAGAAATGGTGGGCCGGACGAGATTTGAACTCGTGACCACCGCACATTTGAGCGTGCGTGGGAATCAGGCTCGCATGTCAATGCGGTATCATGACCGGTGACGTGGGAATCCATCGTCATAGCCGGGCTAGACCACCGGCCCAAACACATCAGTCACCAAGACCGACGATTAAAAACATTGCGACGAGGTTCACTCGGTTCATTATCTTTCCCCACTATATCAAGTATTTAATACAAACCTCTGACGCTTATTATCTGGAGGAATCGTAATGAGGAAACGCACAAGGTCACTCATTCCAATTATTGCTGTTCTATTCATATCATTGAACTTCTTTTCATCGGTTAGAGCTTACACACATATCCAGGAGGAAATCAAAGTCTTCGTGGACATGGATGCAGCTCCTGATGATTTCAGCGCTCTCATGTATCTTCTAAGACATCCGTCGGTCACAGTTGTCGGAATTGGTGTATCATGTGGTGTATCCTACGTTGACCACGGCGTTAGCAACACACTACGAATCCTGGAATATTTGG
>JBHLOX010000030.1:0-22679 GCA_048940045.1 Promethearchaeota archaeon | reverse complement strand
GATTTCTCTGAGTCTCGTTTCAATGATCCAATGGCTTGGATAATGCTGAAGGATTTCTGGAGTCGTCTCCGGTCTCCGATGCAAATCTGGAAGTATATCTATGCAATTGTTGGTACGGTGTTTGTCGTCTATCTCAATATCGCACGTCCTCTTTGGTTCCCATCAGTTCCCATTCCTGTTGACTTGGCATTTGCTCTCGTTCCAGCATTTATACTTATGATGATTTTATTCATCCAAGTGGCTAGCATTACATCAATGCTAAGCTTTGTTGACGAACGAGATAATGTATACCTACTGAAGGCATCCCCATTCAAGTCTGTAGATATAATACTATCAAAGTACTTGTTGAGTCTATTCGAAATCGTGATAACAGTGATTCCTGCATGTGGATTCCTGATTTACTTCATTCATATTGAGGGATATCTGTCGATTATCACACTTGCAGCACCGATATCGATATTGTTCGCTGCAACTGGGAGTGCAATTGGATCTTATGTTCCTGTCATTACAAACGATCCTCAGACACTTCCAGTCCCCTTGGCATTTTCTTTCCCCATCATTAATCTTGGATTAAGCGCTGGAATGGTGTTCCTTGTTGCAGTTTTTGCTGATAGTATCTTGGTATTAGCAGTTCTTCCGCTCTACACACTATCGCTAGTTATTCTCTTTCTAGCACTCTCCGTTCGTGCTCTCAACACATACAAGTAGATTCTATGACTGCTTTCGAACAAGTCTAAGGGCATTTGCTATCACTGCGAAAGTTAGACCCATATCGCCAACTCCAATTGCGAACCATAGGTTCACAAGACCCAAGGTTGCTAGAATTCCTACAATTAGCTTAACCGATATTGATACAGCAATGTTCTGACGAACTATTGACATTGTTTTTCGTGCTTTCTTGATTAGTGCAGGAATCTTTCTTAGGTCTTGTTGCATTAATGCAATGTCGGAGGTTTCAAGAGCTGCATCTGAGGATACTGCCCCCATAGCTATACCAACATCCGCTGCGACCAAAGCTGGAGCATCATTGATCCCATCACCGACCATGATTGATGAACCAGCAGTCGAGATTTCTTCAATCGCTACTACTTTCTCTTGTGGGAGAAGTTCTGCTCTGTATT
The DNA here is from genome assembly GCA_048940045.1 of Promethearchaeota archaeon. Lineage (GTDB taxonomy): Archaea > Asgardarchaeota > Thorarchaeia > Thorarchaeales > Thorarchaeaceae > SMTZ1-45. The sequence goes on along the minus strand of JBHLOX010000030.1, from coordinate 21,558 downwards.
TATTGACTCCGACCTCTGTTGCTATCTCTTTAGCAACAGTTTCACTATCACCTGTTAGCATAATCGTGTCAATACCCATCTCGTTTAGCTCACGAACAGCTTCAATGGCACCATCCCGGAGTGAATCAGATAAGATGATAGTCCCAAGATGTTCTCGATTTTGAGCCACATACACCATGGTTCCCACTCCACAAACGTGTTCAGTGAGTGAGTCCAGTTCTATGCTTTGCTCAGTCAACAGTCTTCGGTTCCCAACAACAAAACTTGTTTCGCCGATTCTTCCTTCAACACCTCTTCCTGGAATTGCAGAGAATCCAAATGATTCTCTAAGGTGAATATCTTCTGATTCTGTGGCCGCAACAAGAGCTCTTGCGATAGGGTGTTCCGACATCTGTTCCAAGGTTGCTGCTGCGACAAGCACCTCATCTCTGGAACTGTCATTGTGCAGACACACCTCCTTTACTGAGAGCTCTCCCTCAGTGAGAGTGCCTGTCTTGTCAAAAGCAACACTTCTCGTTTTACTAGCCTGTTCTATATGGATCCCGCCCTTTATGAGAACTCCCTCTCTTGCTGACCCAGCAATTGAGGAAACCATACTGACAGGAATTGAAACAACGAAAGCGCATGGACAGCTGATAACTAACAGCGTTAGTGCTCTATAGGTTGCCTCCGTAATAGACGCTCCGAGGAAAAAGGAAACGAGTCCTAGAAGTATTGTAAGTGTCACCATTATCGGTGTGTATTTTCGTGAGAAACGAGTGATTAGTTTCTCAGTTGGGGCTTTCTTGTTCCTTGCTTCATCAACGAGTGTTACGATTCTTGAAAGAACTGTCTCAGTAGACTCAGATGTAACCTCAACCTCGATGTATCCTTCTTGGTTGATTGTTCCTGCAAAAACCTGATCTCCAACTGACTTTGGTACAGGAATTGATTCACCTGTGATAGGTGCTTGATTCACAGAGGTCTCACCAGAGATGACAAGACCATCAAGTCCTATTCTAGAACCTGGACGTATTACTAGGATGTCTCCTTTTCTAACCTCTGATGTTGGAATCAGAGCTTCAGCACCTAGTTTCATTTTGATTGTGGCTGTTCGAGGTTCTAATTCAACAAGTTCTTGGAGTTCTTTCTTGACTTGGTCTTCAGCCCTCTCTTCAAGAAGCATAGAGATGAAAAACAGAAACATGACAGCCGCGCCTTCTGCAGGAGCCCCTATGATGAAGGCTCCAATGGACGCTGATGACATGAGGAAGTGCATATCTAGTCGAAGTTTGAGGAGGCCTCGTGCACCCCTGGGAAGAATGAATTGACCTGCGGAGAGCATCGATAGGAGAAATGTTGTATAGATGATTATAATATTAAGATTCACCAATTCGAAAAATAAACCAATTATGAGCATAGAAGCTGAGAGTCCTGCCATTCGGTATTTGTAACGCTTTGGCTTATGGGTCTCTGCGCCTGCGGTTGATGCGCAGGTTGTACAAGTAGTTTCACTTACCTGCGACATGGTCTCTTGCCCTCTTCATGATATCAGTAATACAATCATCATCAATACTATAGAAGACTTGTTTTCCTTCGTGTTTAGCTCGTACAAAACCTAGCTTCTTCAATTTGTTAAGATGATGGCTGACTCTGGTAATTGGCATGTCTAGTGAATCTGCGATGTCTGAAACACAAAGACTCTCCTGTCTAGTAAGTGCTGATATGATTCGAACTCGTGAGTGATCAGATAGTGCCTCGAATATATCAATGACATCATCTAATTCGTTGTCTTCGAATTCTATATGGACATTTTTCTTCTTTTTCGTAGTTGCCAATGATCTACACTTCATTCCAATGTTTCTACAATCGTTGGAATGTTATTCACTACCGCTTAAATACAATTCTGTTACGGAATAGTGTTCCTTCTGATGATTTACACAAGTAACCTATATGTGGATAATACCAAATTCAAGAATAGCGCAAGAGCAGAAAAAGTGCCCTTAGATACATCTAGGCGGAAATTGAAGTGCAGGGTCACCAAAACAAAGATGCCAAGGGCCTCGAAGACGAATACTTCGGAATGGTCATGTTGGCAAATGATGGGATTGTCATCGTACAAGATGATAGGATTGTCATGGCAAACCCTGCATTCCTAGAGATGCTTGGATATGACTTTGGTAGTCTAGAGGGCAGACCAATCATAGACTTATTGGATTCGACAATTGCACAACAAACCTCAGTGGTTCAAGATGGTTTCAAATGGGGCCAAAGTGGTAGTTCAGCTTTTAGATCACGCTTTTTAAACAAAGAAGGAAAAATCGTCCATGTGGAGATTAGTACATCTGACTTCACACTCTCTCGAAAACCTGCTGTGATGGGGATCGTGAGAAATATCACTCATCAGGTCGAACTTGAACTAGCGATTGATGCGTCTGAGAGTAGATACCGCGCATTATTTGATTCATCACCAATTGCTTATTTCTCACTGAGTATGATGGGTAATGTCTTGCATGTAAACAAAGCAGCAACTCGTCTTCTTGGATATACGGAGGATGATATTCTTAGGAGGCACTTTTCCTCATTTCTCCCCAACGGAGACGGAAAGGAAATTATAAGTCAGATGCTCTCTGAGGCTGCGAATGGTAAGAATGTAGAAGATTTTGAGATGCAGTTGAAGACCGCGGACGGACGGTCAACATGGGTCAGTGTGACTGCCAATCTTCTGGAGTATCCTGATCAGTCTTCTAATATCGCTTTAATGGCACTTGATATAGATAGACGAAAGAATGCAGAAGCTAGGGAAAAGGTTGAACGTGAACGGGCCAACCTTTACTTAGAAATAATGACTCATGACCTCAACAATGTGAATCAAAGCTTACTCATCTCAACCGGTCTTCTTGAAAACTCTGAAGATATACCGGAGCAGTATCACCCGTTGTTGCATGAATCTAGTTGGAATGTACGACGAGCAGCACGGATGGTAGCGAATCTACGATCTCTATTCAGATTAACTAATGAACCTCCTACTAGGGGTAAAGTAGACTTCTTTGACTATCTGCAATCATCTCTTCAGACAGTGCAAAGAGACTTTCCATGGAAAAAACTCAAGCTAACAACGAACATAGAGAAGGGAGAATTTGAGGTAGCTGGACACGAATACCTTGAGCAGGTTTGCTTCAACATCATACACAACTCAATGACGTTTGATGAAAGTGACACTGTTGTACTTGACATCAATGCAGACATAATTGATGAAGTGAAGATGGTCCGGATTGAATTCACGGATCGAGGTCCTGGAGTGCCCGATACCATGAAAGAATTCATCTTCAGAAGAACGGGAAGCCCTGATAATCAGATTGTTGGACGAGGTCTAGGGCTTACTCTTGTTGATAGAATTGTGAAGAACATAGGTGGCAAGATTCGAGTTGAAGACAGAGTCAAAGGTGACCACTCCCAAGGTGCCAAGTTCGTGCTAATGCTTCCTCTGTGGGTCGAGGCTCCTGAACTTCAATGTGGGCGTGCAACCTGCATTACGTTCTACAAATCAAACCACTGCGTCTTCTGTGATCCCGCTATGGAAATTCTAGTTTCAGTACTCGACTCCATGGGTGTTCCACAGAGTATGGTTGAAACAATCAATGTTGATGATCCAGATGTCGAAATTACTGAGGAGGAGCTTCCTATGTTGCCCTACCTCAAGATATGCAATCATGAATTGACAGGTTTTATCTCAGAGAGCTCAATTCGAAGCTCAGTCATGAACCTACTCATGACAAACTGCTATCCTGAATTTGCGTAGTTTCAAACTAGGAGTAAAAAGAAGAAGTATGAGGGGCGAACCCCTCAATACATGAAAACCTAGAAGAACATTACTTTGTCATGCTTGAGTGTTTCATCAATCATAGTGGCTGCGCCTGCGATCTCGATTCTTGGATCACACAAGTCATCCTGACCAATACCTCTGAACTCGACAGAGTTTGAGCAGACTTGAATGTTGCCGCCAGCCTCGAGGAATGCATCAATTAAATCAGGGAGTGGTGGGAATCCAGGAGCTCTGACCTTTGTGGCCATTCCTTTCTTAACCAACATGACAGCATCCATCATCAAGAAGATGTCTGCTTCAACGTCTTGAGCCTGAGCTGTTGTTCCAGTTACGAATGGACCGTAACATCGCTCTGCAGCCTCAGGACCCCATTGAGAAATTATGTAAATACTTGCCATCTTTTTTCATCTCCTATAGTATTGCAACCTCTGCGTAGTAGAGAACAAGTCCAAGCAGCAGGAACAGCGTGACCAGCAAGTTGGTGTTGTGCGAGCTGTGGAATGGACCGCCTTGCATTGTCTTCATGAGTATAGGTACTATCTGAAGGAATTGCATCAGTGTAGCTAGCAGTACTAGTACTAGGTCCACAATTAGTAGGATAAATAGCAGATCAAATCCAAGGATCTGGAAAGTGGGTGCGAAGATACCGACCACCAGAACACCTATGCCAACCATCATGCCGAGCATGAGCATCATGACCTGCATCATCAAGTAAAAGCCCATTCTCCTAGCCAACAAGAAACCTGAAAACATCGTGCTCACATTCAATGCCAGAAGGACAAACAGGATTAGTTGTAAAAGTGCCATTATTTTTCACCTGTTATTTTGCCGAACCGTCTGATAACAATTAATAAATATGTCTGAAAGGGAACACATGCGTGAAACCGTGGTTAGGGATTGTAACCAACCGTTACCCTAATTGAATTCAACTCAAACCCGACTGTGATATAGAAACGAATAAAACTGGATGAATTTCGGAAAAAACGATTGACAATGACCGAATACCAAGTAGCAAGGGAATTCGATGCAAGTGGGCTCAGATGCCCAATGCCTATTCTAAAGACAAAGAAAGAGATTCAAGAGATCAATATCGGAGAGATCTTGAAAGTGATTGCCACAGATGTTGGAACCAAGAAGGACTTTCCAGCATGGTCCTCTCGAACTGGAAATGAGATTCTTGAGCTTGTCGAAGAGAATGACAAACTCATCTGGTACATAAAACGTACAAAGTAAAATGTGGCATTGTTCCAAGGAGCTCCCTTTAGGGAGCCCCCTACAAATGCGTCCGGTGAGGATAGCTATATCTCGCCGCCTATTTCTAATTTGATTGCTTAGTTTCCTCAGTTGTAGCCATTGGGCCTAAGGCGTCCTTCATGAGACCTTTGAAGTCAAAGCCCATCATCCGAGCCATGAGCATCATTGGTAGCAACACGTTCCCAAATACTTTGAAGGCTTGAGCTCCACCGTCACTCTCTTCTCCCTCAGCGCCATTTCCTGCAGCTCCACCACCAAATAGTGTGACATCACCGATGTCTATCTGTCTGTAGATCTCGGGTAGAATCTGTAGGAAGTCTCTAGCAAAAGCCTGGGGTGAATAGTCCCGCGCAGCTGCGAGTGTCTTTTTGATACCCTCTGCTTGAGCACCGGTGACTTTCAAGATTTGGCCAGCTTCAGCCTCTGCGATTGTTGTTATTTTCTCAGCTTCAGCACGAGCTTCTTGCATGATCCTTTGAGCTTGGACTTCAACCTCTTGTTTGATTTTGCGTTGTTTCTCAGCTTCAGCTGCCAGTTTGGCGACTTCAAGATCTTTTGCAGCATCAACTTCCGCTTGCTGCTTTTCGTACTTTTTCTGCATCAAATCTTTCTGAAGTGCAATTTCGAGAACACTCTGTTCACGTTGTTTCTCAGCTTCTTGGATGTCACGGAGCTGAGCTTGTTCTTGTACGCCTACCAGCTTGTCACGGGCAATTTCTTGTTCACGAAGAACTTTGCTTCTTTCGATATCTCGAGTACCAGTAGCTTGGTCAGCCTCAAGAAGAGCAATCTGCGCCAATCGGTGCATTTCAGCCTCACGAGGTTTAGACATATTTTGCAAGAATGTTTCATTAACCACTACAACATCAACCAGCTCAACGGTAACAACCTTTAATCCCCATTCTGAAACGATGTCTATTAGCTCTTTCTTAATAGCCTCAATGATTAATTGACGTTCTTCTAGAATCTCCTCAACTGCTAGTTGCGCACATGCTGTACGAATGACAGACTCGATGATAGCTGTCAGTCTATTTGGTATTTCCTTCCAAGTCACGTTATTTATAGTTGCAATAGCATTTTCTGCTTGCCACTGAAGTACAGCACTCAATCGTATCTTCTGCTTTTCTTTTGAGAGAACTGACTCTGCTGAAATGTTCAGCTGCTGTACAGTCCTATCAACCGCAAGAATGCGATCGAAGAAAGGAATTCGTATGACCATCCCACCTTCACCCTGCTTGATAGCTTTTCCCCGTCTCAAGTGGACATAGAAGATGTTTGGATCAAAGATTCGAACATATTTTCTTACATAGATCGTCAGCAATAGTATAATCACTATGAACAATAGACCAATGGAGAGTGCGAGGTTGTTCGCGAACCAATCCATTATATTTGCCTGCATTTGTTTTCCTTCTCACACACATGTTTTCGTACGCCCTCGTCTGTTTCACTTCCTACCTGGCGAACCTTTGTTCCACTAAGATGAGTGAATATCAACCCCAGTTTCACAATGTCTCTCCAGAGCAGTTTGTGGCCATCCTATGAGCGCACTTGTGTAACTTTTCGCGCGAGGGATTATAAACCTGCGCAGAAAACCATCGAGTTTTTTAGTCTGTCAACATCTGAGGTAACTTGGGTTGTATATTTGGGCCTAAGAAAACCAATCATAATTATACTAGTGATCACCATCCTCGGAATTATTCCTCTAATAGCAAGCTCCATGGATGTATTGTCGCAGCCCGTCAGAAACAACACTGTCGCAGACATATCAATTGATTCACTTGTTCCAGATCCTGATTTTTCAGAAATACCAGCTGTGGTCACGAATGGAACCTCGGAGGAATATACCTCAACCTATCATTCTAGCAGTGGGCTAGGTGACAAGAACTATCTCAACCTCACTTTCAATCATATTGCTAACACTAGTCTGAACTTCAAAACTGCAGAGAGCGATATCTATCCTGATTGCAATGATTTCATCTACACATATCAGGACATGGAGTGGACTGGCACAGAACGACCCATTGATGCAAAAATAAGTATCGAATATCGACCCTTTTGCACGGGGAATTTCACCTATTATCAGTATGACCATTATGTTTCTATGTATATTTGGATAGTTGATTCCTCTCAGAATTGGATCAAGGTAGGTGATTCACCATATTTCTCTGGCTGGAATGAGCTACAAACCCGAACATCTGATTTCACCTATTTTGAACTTCTAGATGTTTTTGATGGAATGATTGATTATGGAGGAGGACAAGAAGACCCGAGTGATACTCTGAAACTTGTGATTGGTATTTCTCCGACTTTGGATTTCTACGGAATTGGTGAAGAAGGACCTTGGTCTTATCTGAATGGGTCCCTTACCATTCAATTATTCAATCTCCGGTTTGAAGTTGTCAGTGGAGATGTTGACTATGAATATGATGCATATCCCTCAGTCGGTTTTGGTCATTGGGGGGGAGAGTATTCTGTGAGATATCCCGATATGGCCATTGGTGATGATGACTCAACATACGTAATTGGTCAGGTGAGTGATTATGAAACACAGACATCAAGACATTGTCTTGTAGAATTCAATCCTCTAGGTGCAGTCCTTTGGTCAAGATCCATCGATGGAATAGTTGGAGAGGCAGTTGCAGTCCGTGGCTCGGATATTTATACCGTGGGATGGTCTGGGAGTTCTCAAGCCCGCAATGTTGCTCTAATGAAATGGAATATTGCAGGCAACAAGATATGGAACAAGACATTTGATATTGGAGGAGAAGACTATGGAAAAGAACTGGCTATCTGCACTGATGGTTCAGTCATTATAGCTGGGGATAGATGGAGAGAGGATCCACGCGATGGTACAGTTGTTGATGCGTTCTTAATGAAGACAGACAGCGAGGGGGAAGTTCTTTGGACAACCATTCATGAGAACACAGGATTTGGGTACTATGAGGTCTTTGTTGATAATGATGACAGAATCTTTGTTCGGGGCATGTACTATCCAGGATTATCTGAATGGAACCAGAATGGTAATTTCACAGGTGAAGTATACTCAGATAGAATATCTACACTAGCAATGGCAAACGACTATTTCATTGTGAGTGATTCCTACTATCAACAAGGTCTATTCAATATCAGCAAGGTGTCCAAAGATGGCACTGTTCTATGGACGACCACTACTGGGAAACAGTATAATGACTTATGGTTTGAATGGATACAAACTGATGGCATTACTGTAAGTAGTGAGGAGAATGTCTATGTTATCGCCAAACATTTCCGATTTGAATATCGTTGGGTCTTATACAAATTCGACTCCAGTGGTACGCAGGAATGGAATCGCTCAATTCTTGACATAAAATGGAGAAACCTCCAGAGTAATATCTATGGCGAAGTAGACTTGGAGATGGGGAACAACGACCTTCTCTATATTGGAGGTCACTGGATTCCAGATGAAGAAACACCAACTGCTATTGCAATCGCGGTCTATAATCCTGAAGGGGTAGCAGTACCTTTAATCATACCACTATGGGTTGTAGCTGGTGGCGGTGGAGTTGGGATTATAATTGTCATTGCAATTATCTATAAGAAGAAGCAGATGTAGCATTTGGGTGACCAAGTGGGAAATATGTATTGACTGCTAGTGCCTCGACTTTGGTTCATCTTGTTTTATTCTACTCTGCTTTTGTAACCACTTGACGACGTCTCTTCGAGGATCTACATATACGAATTTGTTATCCGCGGATACGATGAAGAGATTGGTTCCCTTTTGGAAAACTACACCCTTCTGAAATGGTCGAGCATGGAACCGTCTGAGTCCCATCTCCGTTTCTAGTCTCACCTCGCCAAATCCATCATTGATTGTTGAAACTGCTTCCACTTCACGACCTACAACATGTCTAGGTTCAATCATAAATCCAGATTCTACGAAAGCCTTCCGAAGAACTGTTCTCACAGTGTAGACGATTGCAATTACACCGATGAGATGTATCGCAACCTTAGCCACAAGTGGAAACACAATTCCTTCATAGTAAAGCAAAGAGCCAAGGAAACCGAAGGTAACGAGTGAAGTACCAATGGTGACTCCCATCGGTGCCCCTCGTTCGGTTTCGAAGAATCCTGATTTGTGGTCTGGAACATCATGGTCTACATCCAGATCATGGTCGTGTTCCACATCATGATCTACATCATGGTCAATATCTCCATGATCAACATCATGCTCGATATCATGATCTAGATCGTGATCTATATCATGTCCAATGTCATGGTCGACTTCATGACCTACATCATGGTCTAGATCGTGGTCCACCTCATGTCCTATGTCATGGTCTAGATCGTGGTCCACTTCATGCCCAATCTCATGGTCGATTTCATGATCTATGTCATGGTCTAGATCGTGGTCCACCTCATGTCCTATGTCATGGTCTAGATCGTGGTCCACTTCATGCCCAATCTCATGGTCGATTTCATGATCTATGTCATGGTCTAAATCATGATCAACATCATGTTCAATGTGTCCATGATCGGATATTGCGGTAAAAATCCTGCCTAATGCAAACAGTCCAAAGGTATAGAAAAGTCCAGCAATTAGTATTCCAAAAGAAACCTCTCTTAATAGAGTCGCAATTGCTACTATATCCTGCATCTTCTATCACTTGACTCCTTCATACGAGATGTAGACTCACTCAACTGGCTACTTGGGTAGCTATTCTCCTGAAGGCAAATAAACCTGAGCTACTCTTAGTTGCCCGGGAACTGCTGGTTTAGTTTTGGATTTTCAATGTCGTCTTTAATTTCTCTACGATTACTCTGAAATTCACTGATATCAGGTGTTGTTTTTTGGTTCTCTTTTAGTTTCAACCTCGAAGTTTCGACTTGGAATGCAATCGTTATAATGAGTAGTAGAATAACAGGATAGAGTATGAACGGGAATAGAATAGTGTCTGATAGGATAATGTGCGATGAAATGAAATTGTCTGACAAAATATCAATTCCAACACGAAGCGAAATGGCTGTAATTAGGATTTTTCCAGAAGCAACCATCACTTCAGCTGCATTCCGTTGTTTGCTACCAAATTCAAGACTATTACCAATCAATCTAACTACTAGACCCGCAAGGAGTAGTAGGTTTGATGACATGAAACCAATCAAATAGTATAATGTCCCTAGGTCACCTAAGTCAAAAAACAGTAGGTTATATAGTTCAAACAATTGGTCTGGGGTTGTCCATATCAGAATGTCAGTGATGAAACCTCCAAGAAGATATACTGATAGTATAAGATCTCCCACTGCTTCAAGTTTGGATCGCTTTCCAATTACTGATTTCGATGTTCGTTTCTTCAACCTCCAACGTCTGTAGAGGTAGTAGACTATAACCGGACTAAGAAAAACTGGCCCAAAGAAAAACGCTATCCAGAGAGGGGCAAACCAAAGTGTACCAATGTTCTCCGCAATCATGAGGCAATAGGTTGGAATCACTGAGAACAGAATAATCCATCCTACTAGTCTAAGGAGTGTTATACCTGCAAAGTTACTAGTTCTCTGAATAAGAACCTCTATTTCAACAGTGGCAACATCTGTATCTGATTCATCACTATCCCACCAAAGATCATCAACTCTAGCTACAAGCTGTGAGAGAAGGACTGAACCCCAAACAATAGTGTATATTCGAAATGGTATCAGGAATGGAAATTCTATGGCTGCTTGTGAGAAAAATGCAAACCAGACTTGTGAGCTATTCATCAATGCCAATGCAGCGAATGTCGATAATACTTCAGCTTTGATGTTCATCAACGGATTCAAAGGGCCTAAACGCTTTCCAGCATAGAATGCTTTTGCAAATAGAGCTATTATGGCTGGAATGCCTATTACTGGTAGATAGTATGGACTTGACGAAAACAGGGAGGAAAGAAAGAATAAGCCAACTCCAGTTAAGGCTCCGAAAATATCAACGACCAGATATGAATCAGAGATTTCCTTGAACATATTCTCTGGGAGTGTGAGAAACCTCTGCGTAAATGACCATTCTGGATAACTGCGTTTCCAGAGAATCGTCTTCTCATGTTTACGATAATAGACAAGGACAGCAATCCCCAACACAACAAATGTGATTTGAATTAAGAAGACAACTAGAGAGTCGGGAGTTAGCCAAACCGGTCCTAGCAGAGTTGATGCAAGAATCACTAGAATTGAACAAAAAATGGTTATTGATACACCCTGAAGGGCTGCTTTTGTATAAGATACAGTGGGATCTTTTCGAGGTTCTGGCTCTTCATGTTTCTCCTCAGGTTCTTTCTTGGCTCTCTGACTAGGTTCATGATTCGAAGGAACATCAGGTATTGTTTCTGGAAGCATTGAGAATTTGTATTCGTCTGCCACCTCGCTTGGAGCTCCAAACTGCGCGACAACCCTTTTCGCTGATTGAAGTGTGATCTCCCCTGCTCCGAGATCGCGTGCTGTTTCAATCATGTAGGTTCGAAGTTCTGTTATTACATCCTCTGAGATTGACTCAGGAAGGTGTTCGTTGACTAAAGCCAGATATTCTTCTATAACTTCATCTGGGTTTTCTGTCATTTTAGTCCCGCCTCCTCTGTCAAGCGCATCAACTGTCTGTTTAGGCTCTGCCAACTCTTCACCATCCTTCGCAATATTCTTCGCCCATCTCTTGTGACATAGTATAACCTTCTTCGTTTTCCCGAAGTATCAGACCATCTTCCCTCTAGAATCCCTCTTTTTTCCAGCCTACGTAGAAGAGGATACGTAGTGCTTGGCTCAAGTTGAAGCGTATCATATTTCTCTTGACCAAGCTTCTTCATAATGTCGTATCCATAGGACTCCCCATCTAGGATGATTGCAAGGATAGCCAATGACAAAGCCCCACGTCGAATCTCTAACGACCATCGTTCGTATTCAGTTTCGGGTCCTGCTCTGTCATCATCACTAGTCATCTAACCTCAATCCATGAATACTATGTACAGCGATATAGTATGTGGTACGATATATATTTAACCTTTTCACCTTGTTAGAAAGGCCCCAAACACCTTAATATGGAACGAATTGTTTCGAGCGTTAGAGGTGCTCGCATTGAGTATAGTAGACCATATTGCTTCATTACTGGATTCCATTGAGATCAAGTACACAAGAGAAGACAATGTCCTGATGATGAGGTGGAAGACAGACCACTTTGAGGACCTAAAGATCAAAATTGTCACCAACAAAGATGAGTCATGGGCTTACATCGTCGCACCCTTTACCAACTTTTACGAGGTCGAAGAAACCAAGAGAATGAAACTCGCATATGACATGTTGAAGGAATCTTGGAAAGCCAATGGTGTGAAGTTTGCCATTGATGACGATGATGATATTATAGTAATCGCTGAAACCAACGATACGGATCTTACGGGTGATGAGATTCGGACTCTTGTTGGTCATGTTGTGCATGCATGTGATACACTTTGGGAGATTTATCCCGCATAATGAGGTTGGATTGTCCTTTAACGCCCGGTGCATTCCTTTGTCGGGCTTTACTTGATTTTGTAGATTCGACATCTTCATAAGTTGCGTACACTGAACCTCGCGAGTGAGCCATATGACTGAGCCGATTCCTGGAGAACCCTTTCCGGCAGACAAGCGGGAACGGTTGGTGTCTATCTTCTATCCCAAACGAGCATCCTTCATCTTCTACTATGTATTTGGCACAGTTGTATTCATTGTTGGAACTGGATTCATGATTGTAACTTCTTTCGGTGGTTTAGGTCGTGATCTCGTTTCATGGTCATTAAGTGCAGGTGCAATGGTGTTCGGTATCCTGTTGGTTTCATTAGCTGAAAGCAGACGCTGGTTTACGCTATACATCATCACAACTTGGAATGTCAGAGTTCGTAAGGGAGTGTTCTCTCGAAAAACAAAGCGCGTTTTTTACGATGAAATCGCCCTCATTCATTCCAGTGGTCGTCCTGATGAACGAAAGGTTGGAATGGGTGATGTAGAGATATATACTTCAAAAGAGGATGAGAAACCTGCACTTGTGTTCGATGGAGTTCATAATCCTGACGGAATTCGTGAAATCATTCTAAGATTCATTGAAACAACGCCTGATCCCCCACCATGGGCTCATCTTGATCGACCTTAGACACTCTAGATTGGGCTAAAATGATTCTTTTTTTTTGCGAGTGAGCTTTATTATGGTTCAATGACATAAGCACAAAAGAAATCAAGCTTCAATTGTCAGTAATATTGGAGAGGTAAGAGTGACCAGGTTCACTATCAGGTATGTTGCATCAGATGGAGAGAAGTATCAGGTCGAGAAGGACGATCATTATCCTGAACTTGACCTTTCAGATGCTAGTATAAAGACCATCAGCTTAGAATCTTTGGGTAATTGTGCAAAGCTCGAAAAGCTAACTCTTGACACGAATTTATTGACCGAGATTGACCTCTCTCCTCTGTCATCTTGTTCAAATCTGAAGATTCTAAGCATGACCTCGAACGAACTAACTCACATTAATCTTGAACCATTATCGCGCTGCTTTGAGCTACAAGCACTCGAAGTCTCCGACAACAGAATTACTGACATCGATCTCACACCCTTGGGCAAATGCAAGGAACTCCGATGGCTCTACATTTCTGATAATCGATTAAAGGAGTTGGACCTCGAGCCATTTAGTGATTTGAGCAAACTACAATATCTTGTACTCTCCGGAAATCTACTTCGCGAGCTAGACCTCCGACCATTGGCACGCTCAACTGACCTACGCTATCTTCATCTAAACGAGAATGCTATCCAGAAAATTGACATCTCTGTGTTGTTTCACTTCAACAACCTTGAATCACTAGTCTTTGATGATACAACAACTCTTACTGCGAATCACAAACTCAAACATCTCCCTTACTTCCCAGATCCAATCAATCAAAAACTTGAGATTATAGAATGGTCCCATGAGGTTCCAGAGCCTACAACACCATTTGACATATAATACTCAACGATTTATGAAAAGAACAGAAGTAATACACATTCAACAGATAGGCCGGGAGTCTATCATATGGCTGAAATCCAAATTTATTTCACAATAGAAAATGGTGTTGAGCTATATTTCCAAACGCAGGACGATGTAAGAGAAATTGACTTGTCTGGACGAAACATCGTTGATATAGACCTATCACAACTGATTCAATGCAAGACTCTTAGAGATATTAACCTCTCAGCCAATCTCATCCGGTCTTTAGACTTAAAACCATTGACGGAATGCCCAAGCCTTGAGAGACTAATTCTCGGTTCCAACTTGATCTCATCAATAAATCTTGCAGGTCTAGAGAACTGCTCAAACTTGGATGTGTTGTCTCTTGAAATTAACAAGTTGAAGAGGATAGACCTATCTCCACTGATGTCTTGTCTGAAACTTCAAGAACTTAATCTCCAGTCGAACGACTTTCAAGAGATCGATTTGTCACCGCTAAGAAAGTGTACCGCCCTACGTTTCCTTAGACTTGATAACAACGCGTTATTCGATCTTGACCTTGACCCATTATCTGGTTGTTTGAATCTTCAAGAGCTCTTTCTGGAGGGCAATCGCTTTGAAGAATTGGATCTTTGTCCCTTGAGAAGTTGCAAAGCCTTGGAGGGATTATGGTTGAGGTCGGTTGGAATCCTCAAGATTGACCTGAGTCCTCTGAGAGAGTGTCCCAATCTCCTCTGGCTTGACATTGCTGAAAACCATATGAAGACTGTGGACATCACTGCTCTGTACTACTGCCATGGTCTTGAATCCTTCATGGTTGACGGAACCGTTCCTCTGATGGCCAGTGTGGGATTATCATACAATCTTTGGCCAAGTACAATAGAAGAAATCAAGGATAGGATTTTCTGGGTGGATGCATAAATAGCCTCCGTCATACCCCGGTGACACTAGCTCTAATTTTGAGTTGTGCCATTTGTAAATTGTGGCACCCATGACTACCACTGATGATAATGCGGCACGAATGACGCTCCGGATTGCAGGAGTACTACAGGAGATTCGAGATATCTGGGCAAAAAGGTTGGATGTGTACTTCACACAGATTGAGTCATTGGTGGATGGTCAGTGGTTGGAAACTGAAGATGTGATTGGTATAATCCGAGAATCCCGCATGGCATCTAGAGAGGCACTGGATGGACTGGGTAACGACCTGAGTGCTGAGTTAGTTCATGCTTCAAATGGAGTCGTGGCTAGATACGAAGCAGAACGACTGTCCTTTATCGAAGAGGCTAATGATCTCAGAAACGAGATAAGCCGGTTACTCTCAGGTGATGAGAACGCGATGCGTCGTGAAAACGAGTCACTCCGTGCAGCTCTAGACTCAGTCCCTGAGTTCAAGCTTCTCAAGACGATTCAGAAATATCGCGTATCTAATTACAAACAGCTCTCTGAGTATACAGGAGAGAAGAAGTCCGCAATCCGAAAACTAGTGAAAGAACTAATGAGGAAAGGGTATGTCAATGTCGACAAGAAGTCCCGTCCTCATGCCATCATATATCTGACTGCTCCATGGACTCAGAAAGAGACTCAACCTCAGACATCATTTGAGAGTCCAAAGGTTGAACCGTTCCTACGTACTGAAATTGAACGTCATTAGCACCCATTGCTTTCGCTATTCTTTGTATGGTTGGGCTTGTCCACCGGATTGTGAGCTCATTCAAGATGATAACGGGCAGGACGAATGCCATTACCAAGATAGGTAGCCCAATTGTCCAGCCTATACTCACTAAGACATTTGTTGGAGTAATAGGGACAGTGAGGACCACGAACTTCTGGTAGAAATATCGATTGAACATAGCAATGGGGAATGCCAGAAGTCCAAATCCTCCTAGGAGGTTTGAATACCAACGTCCTACGCCCTCAGTGTCTGGACATCGTCTCAGCTCGAGATGTTTAGGCTTCACATGTGTCACAATTCCTGAATCATTAAGAAGCCAGGTCGGGGCAAAGAGGGCAAAACTGGCTGCAAGTGCGAAGAGACTCCCAAATAATGTGAGCAGAGGATGTAATGTTGGAACTATTGCACGAGCCTCTGCATCTGTCATCGGTGGTATCCAGAATATGACACCATGAAGTAGACTAACTACCAGCTCTCCTAATGACAGTGCGAAGAATGCGGGGATTACAGACCGTTTCATGATTCGAATCCAGTCAAAACCATGGCCAATTCTCATCACATCTATGTTATAGGTAGCAACGCGAAACATCTTGGCTATCACAAGCATGAAGAAAGCAATGGGAATTGTCAGAATCAGAAACTCCATGAAGAATATCGGAATGAGAATCATCAATAAGAAATTAACATCTAAGTTCACTGTGCCATCTACTGCTGCGACAAGATCGTACCCGGGTCGAATGAACAGTACTACAGAAGCCAACCATTGAATTATTTGGAATGTGACGATCATTCCTACAATCGAGAAAGCAAGTGGAACAATGAATCTCTTGTAGTCAGCAACCATCTCAGCCACCTGATGAACCTCTCTCTTCTTCGTTTCTAAGCATATCGGTGTTATATCGACACACGTTCCCAAGGTTTATATGTAGACCTCTACATACTATAGGTAGAGCTCTACATAAGTAGGTGTCTACATATGAATTTCAGTAGCATGGGCAGACATAGACCCCACGGGATCAGACTCAGTCCAGTCCAATTACTCATTCTTGCGATTCTAAAGGAGAAACCAGCCCATGGATATGTAATAATCCAGAAGTTGGGTAAACGTTTAGGGCCACGCAGAGTGAAAAGTGGAACTGTCTACCCTGCTCTCCATCGGCTTGTTGAGAAGAAGCTGATCCTTGGAACTCATGTACTCCAGGAAGAAGGTCCAGATACCGTTGAGTATCAGCTCACTCAAAAGGGAAGAAAGGTGCTAGCAGCAGCGCTTCAAAACCTGGATGCAGAGTGGGGTGCTCAGGGGAGAATCTGGCGTTTCTTGGTCAGTCAAGCTGGTGAGAGGGTGGCTGCGCCTCTATTGGAGCGAACCGTCCGTGAACGTAGCCCAATTGGATTTGCAGCCATGAAGTCCAGATGTGAAGGTGGCCGTTGTTCTCAGAAACACCTCGAGTTCCTAAAACAGTATCGTTCGTATCTGAATCACGAACTCGAATGGGTCAACCAACAGCTCGAAGAGATGAAGAGCTCGGACAAGGAAGACGGAGGTGAAAAATAAGAGATGTGTAGAGAACACGGAGGCCGCGGATACTATGGTCACTTTATGGGTCCCTTCATGCACTCAATGGGTTGTTGTGAATCCTATGGGCAGAGCAAGGAAACCAGGATCAAGAGTCTAGAGGCCTTCAAGTCAAGACTAGAGGATCATCTCAAGCACATTGATGAGAAGATTGCAGAGATTCAAAAGGAAGATGCTCAAGAGGCATAAATTCCCAACTGCAATTCTCGAGGATAAAAGCGACGTCGCAATCCCTTTCTTGACTTGATTGTGTTGAAATGTCCATTTTTTTATGAACAGACTCAGAAGAAGAGATGAGTGAACGGTTGTGCATACGTCATGCACAAACGTTTTAAATGCCTATTGGCAATATCTAATATAGAATTGGGTCAGAGGATTCCCTACAATGGAGCCAGAGAAGCTAGCAATTGTTGGTATCACACTGGTTGTTGTAGTCGTTGGAACGTTGGTTGGAGTGTCTTTCCTAACATTTCCAACCGATAATGACAATGGACCTTCACAACTTACACGAACAACGCAGGATACTGATCTTTTAGAACTTGGACTAGAGGTGCCAGACACTTGGGAATTTGAGATGTCTGATGGTACCACATTTGCTCTCAGTGACCTAGAGGGACAAGTCGTGTTAGTTGATCTCATGGCAACTTGGTGTACATCCTGTGCATCGCAGAATAGTTACCTTCAAACAATAGTGCAGGACTTAACAGGAACTGTAGTTGTTGTTTCCTTGACAGTCGATTCCGATGAAACCACTTCGATGATGGCTGATTACAAATCTAACAAAGGTCTCAACTGGGCACATGGAGTTGACAATCAGCAATTCTCGAATTACTTCAGTGTTTCAGCAGTCCCAACACTAGTCTTAATTGATGCTAATGGTTTCTTCAGATATTTCCATATCGGCGTATGGACTGATGCCAGTATATCCACCAAGGTCGCATCAATCTTGTAGCAGGAGAGTTGTGGGGTGCAGGGAGCAATTGAATTAGGTCTACTCCTAGTGAAGATCTCGGGCGTCTTTGGAGCGGGCCTCTTTATTGCAGTGTCACCTTGCCTTTTCCCACTTCTACCACTTTTTTTGATTAACAGCCTTCAGTCGGCAGACAGCCGCGGTCGAAGTATCATTGTTACTGCAGTACTTGTACTAGGTATTCTAGGTTCAGTTGCTTTCTTCATCGCTATTGCTGGATTCATTGGGAGTTTTCTCATTGAGTTCTACATTGAATTCCAAGCAATCTTAGGTTTGATAATCGTCTTTCTTGGCATTGTGATGATGTCGAGCACTCTTCAGAAGAAACTTCGACTAGGATCTTTGAGCCTAAGGTCTCAGCCTACTGCTCCATCAAACCTCCTGAATGTATTTGTGGTTGGTCTTGGTTATTCATTGCTTGCGGCTCCTTGTTCAGGTCCAGCCATTCTTGGTACAGTAGCACTCTTTGGTGCCGAAGCTAATCTCCTCATCATTATCCTGTTATTCATTGTACTATCGATAGCAATCGCGATTCCTTACTTGTTGATAGCTGTAGTTACAGGAGAGGCAAGGATGAGGATGGCAACGAAAATCAGTAAGCAAGCACGTAAGATAGAGCTCATTGCTGGAACCATCCTTATAGTGGTTGGTCTACTGCTCTTTATACAATTGTTCGGATTTCGATTCTACATCTAATGCTAGTAAAAAGATGTAAAACATCGTACGTCTTCGTTCTAACATGCCTCCATCAAGAAACCTCGACCTTGATTCCTTGATGAGTCTTCCAACTATTGGTCTTCCAGGTTTTCCTGAAATTCAACCTAGAATCTGTTCTCCAAACAAGAAACATCTTGCCCTTTCAATCAACAGGATTCAAGAGAACTATGACGTGTTTCTGAAATCCAGTGATGGGACCGGCGAATTAATTCCGCTGACAAAGACATCTGAAGTCACAATTGTTAGGGACTGGGCTCCTGATTCAAAATCCATTCTTGTTTCTGAGGATAAAGCACGAAATGAGAGAGTCACTCTGTACCGGGTTTTTCTAGACGCCCCCCGCGAGATGAACCCTGTAACTGATGTAGAACCTAATTTTTTCATGCGAGGAGGATATTTCGGACCAAGGGGTGACTTCATTGCATACTCTGTCAATTACGACTACGACATAAAAAAGGAGACTGAAACCTTTAGAATTGTTGTTCAAGATCTCGATTCTGGATCCAAGACAGTCATAGCTCGACCGGATAGACCAACGTACGTGAAACCCTCTATTGATCCAAATGGTAGATATGTTCTCTACAACAGAGCTGATGAGGATCCCTCTGGTGAACAGTGGTGGATAGCTTCCATCGATGGGAATGAGGATAGAGAGATACTGAATTTCGGACCAACGGCCAAGGTGGAGGCATTCTGGACTCATGATGGACGAGTTCTTTTCAATACCGATACTATGGATGGAGTGCGCTATGATTCTGTTGGTGTGGGTCTCTATGATTTAGGAACAGGTGATATCAGCTGGCTCTCGAAGCCAACCGATGGAGGGACGTATAGTTTAGCGAGAGTGCCTGAATACTCTAATCATGTCATTCTGGCTGAAGAAAAAGACGCTCGAAGGAAACCATTTCTTCTAGACTTAGAAACTGACGTTCTACAAAATATTACACCAACTCGAGGCAATCTTTGGCCCATCACGAATATTGGAAATGGAGATTGGTTGGGTATTTTCTATAGCTCAACCAATCCTCGCGACATTGTAAGGTTCAATGTGAATGAACCGAATCCTGCTAAATTCACTCTTATCACAAACATTCTCAGTCTATGTTCAATAAAACATGAGGACCTAACGCCAGCAGAAGAAATACGATGGACTTCAGAGGATCAGACTCCAATTCATGGATGGTTGTATAAAGCCCGAAATCCAAATGAGAAAACAATTGTTACTGTTCATGGTGGACCTACATGGCACTCCGAAGACGCCTTGGACCCGGAAATTCAATACTTTTGTTCTCTAGGGTTCAATGTTCTTGACCCTAACTATCGAGGATCCACAGGATACGGCGTGAATTTCAGAGAACTCATCAAGAAAGATGGGTGGGGGGGTCTCGATAAGGAAGACATACGCTCTGGAATTGAGTCCATGATTCTGAATGGATTTGCCAATCCAAATAAAATTGGAATCTATGGCACCAGCTATGGTGGATACATGAGCTGGTTGGCAATTACTCAATTTCCGCCTGATATTATTGCGGCTGCTGCCCCCATCTGTGGGATGACCGATCTTGTAGTTGATTATAAAACAACTCGACCCGATTTGAGACCATACTCTGAGGAGATGCTAGGAGGATCGCCAACAGAGATACCGGAAAAATATCATGAACGGTCTCCAATCAACTATGTGCAAAACATCCGCGGGAAATTACTGATTGTACAGGGTCTGCAAGATCCCAATGTTACAAAGGCAAACGTAGCTGAAGTGGAGAAGAAACTGGAGGCCAATCGCATCCAGTATGAGAAACTGGTCTTTGATGATGAGGGACATGGTATTATTCGTGAGAAGAACGTGAAGACACTCCTAATTCGGCTTGCAGAATTCTTTGACAAATCACTCTAGATTTGTCAAACTTCCTATTGGTTTGCAGCATATTGCATTCGTTTTTAAAGGACTCAGGGTTTGGAGAATGTTGAAGGCAGAGAGTTGCTCTTCTACTAATTTGCATCTCAGGATTTTCAATTGGTCTTTACTATTCTACTCGTCATCATAATCTATGATTGGTGAAAGATTGCAGTCATTGACTAGCGAAAGAGATTTTCAGACGCAGAACGAATAATCATTGAAGCTGATCCATCTTCGTCCTCAAAAGCAACACCACGAAGGATGACTACTGGTACACCTTCATCCGCTTGTCCCATTATGAGTTCAGTTGCGCTGGCGAGTTGGTCTACAAGACAAACAAGAGATCCTTTCAGCTCATAACCATAGATGTCTTCCTTTCCAGCATTGCGAACGAATGGTGACATGCCCGCTACTCCAATCGCTTTATTCACTGCACCTCTCCTCCATGGTCTTCCGTGTGTGTCAGTTATGATGACCGGAATGTTGAATCCTGCTGACCTGGATATTACATTGTTAATTCTCCTTGCTGATTCATCAGGATTATCAGGAAGCGCAATCAAGGAGCCAGGAGGTGCATTACTCTCATCAACACCGGAAAAATCGGTGATAATCCCCTGCTTTGTCTTTGTAATCAATACAGGTTCCTCTATCAGGACCTCAATGGCTTCCCTCAGGGCTACTTCCACTCTTTCAGGAGAATGTTTGATTCTTTCTGCAAT
>JBHLOX010000159.1:0-5626 GCA_048940045.1 Promethearchaeota archaeon | reverse complement strand
CCGCAAACTTCCTATTCCTCTCTGTCCACCATGGTAGTGCATCCAACTCATTTCACCTCCAAGCCATAGCGAAGTTTCACTTCACCAATCTCATTTATCCCTCGCCAAGTGATTTTGGCAAGCTTGATCTTTCCTCTTGGATCTATCCATAGGTTGACCAAGCCCTTTCCTTCTAGCTCCTGGAGTGCCGCGTCGAATGATGTTGTATCATCAACTCCTAGCTTGCTCATCATATTCTCTTTCTCAGAATGAAGAGATTGGGAATACTCAAACTCACGAGCAAGCAGGGTTAGAATGCGGCTAGTAAGGTCCTTTGACATTCTAACTCTCCTCGAGCTGTGAGAATCTATAAGCCGACTTAAATAATCTCGTGATATCTTTCCATTTAATTTGTTAAGCAGTTCGTTACTTTCTTATCCTTGGACGAAAGATTACATGTGAAGTTAGTGGATGAATGAACTATATGGAAGCTGTTAATCGGATTATCATAGAAAGACTTGAGCTGAATTGCAGAACGAGTATTCAAGAGCTCGCTCGATTAACAAACATCTCTGCTTATGAGGTTAAGAAACGGATTGACAGTTTGGAGAAATCAGGAATTATCGAGAATTACATAGTAATACTAAGTCCAATGATCACCAACGAAGAATCAGTGATAGCTATTCTCGAATTCGAAACCAAACAGAATGAGCAAGAGCTTGTTAAAATCTTGTCCAACAATAAATCAGTATCTATGGTTTCGAGACTTCTTGATGAAAGATATGTTGTCCATGGGATTTACTTCAACCCAGAAGAGCTTTCGAATCTAGCCCTGCATCTGAGAGGATTGCCTGACATTCGAAACATCGAGATATACTCTAGATTTCTAAACTATTGGGGAGGAAAAATAGACTTCACGAGTTCACACATAGAGATTCTGAGATGTCTTCTAAAAGACCCGAGGATGTCAATCAGCGAAATAGCAAAAGAATCGGGTCTTTCATCAAGTGATATTAAAACAATCATTAATCAGATGAGAGAAAGTGAAGCAGTTCTCTTCACTATTGATACATCAGATGACATGTATGAGGGAAACATAGAAGTCTTGGCTAAGGTTCAGTGGAACGTAGGAAAAACGAGTAGAGAAGATGTACTTGGGTGGCTTCAGAAAGAGTTTGCACAGTCATATATCGGTGAATCCGTTTCCGCTAGTGAACCTACGCTTTTTTTCAGTCTATTAGTAAAACATGTTCAAGAAGTCGAAATCGTGACACAGAAGATCAAGGACTCAGGATTAGTTTCATCAATTGAACCTTTGATTCTGTTTCCAGGCACAAAGTTCCCTGATCCACGAATGAGAAAGCTGAATGAGTTGCTTCTGGAAACTGGATTTGGTGTATAGACTTCTCATGAACAAGAAAGTGGAGTGACGCGGAAGTTCGTCATTCCGGGGTGTACAACACAGACGCATTCGATCTTGCGAGTTTGCTAAGTACTCGGGAGATTTGTTTGGACTATCTAATTCATTCAATTCATATCTATATAATCTGACCAGTTTGCGATTTGTTACTCGCTTACTGAATGGTAACCTTCCTGAGAGTACTAGCAATTTGCATCAGACTATTGTTTCCGTTTTAGTATAACTACTATTAGTAAAAGAATTCCTATTCCGACTCCTCCAACAGTTAGGACGACTGGGACGAACTCTCCAGTGGCTCTAGGTGTAGGACTCGTCGTTGGACTTGTGGGAATTGAACTAGTAGGTTCAGGAGTTGGTGTGGTTGTTGGTTCTGGACCAACAAGCTTAGTGGGATATCGATCCACACTATTTGATGTGCCATCAATCAAGTAAGTTCCAGTCCCTGAGTAATCACTCCAAGCATTTCCAGTGTCGATACCGTTGTCCCATGTATTTGATCCCGCATAATCACGTGCATTATAGTAATCGCTGAATCCAATATTATTTCTAAAAATGGTGTTGTTAAAACAATACGAAAAATCAATTCCATATCCATTATACAAAATCGAATTTTGAAATATCGTGCTGTTATGAGAAGACTCCGCGTATATACCAACACTGTTATCGATAAACTCACAATCAGTAATTGTAAGATTATGTGATGAATCTATATCGAGTCCACGGACTGCTGAGTTGCATATTGATAATTCTTGAAAAGTAATATTACTGCAGAAGGGAGTTTCGATCCCGTATTGCATTGAAGACATATTGATATTTTCAACGATGCCATCATGACAATCGAAGATGATCATACCTTGCGCCAGATCCTCAGTAACCATATCGTGAACAACAATGTTGGAGCAATCAATCAGAAATAGTTGACCTAGATTTACACCATCTATATCCAGACCATTTACATCGCTATAATAACCTATCTCTTTGGTGCCAATAAAGTTGCCACTGAAGTTGTGGTATAGCCTGGATTTATCATTAATATGCCATAATACTACTCCATCCAGAAAGTTGTTGTTTATCACGTTGCAATTGCCTCTAAAAAGAGAAAGCGACTCTTGACTTGCATCTGTTACGAAATTATCTTGAATGGTCACTTGAGATGAAAATACTCGAATCCCATTAGATTCGATTCGATGAATGCTGTTACCACTAATTACTGATTGCTCACATGAGTCTTCAAGAAAGATACCGCTTTTCGCATTCCCTTCGGAGTGAATATCCGATATAGTGCAGTTAGTGACTTTGGAATATTTTGAATTGTCGAAGTATATCCCATGACCATTTGCATCAGTAATAATTAGATTTCTCAATGTCACATTTGTGCAAAATTGAATCAGGAAGCTATAGACATCACAACCTGATGTTGATATTGATTCTATACTACAGTTTACACTTCGACTTATCGTCACTGGTGCTGATAAATCAGTAAATTGACCTCCAACAACTGTAACATTGATCGCATCGACAATGATTACTTGACCATGCTCTGATGCATTCAAAATCGAATTGGTCAATCCCTCAGAATAGAAGATTGGTTTTCCTCGTACAACATTGTTCACCATATCATGTGTTAGGTCATCTATGTCTGAAGAAGTAATGCAAACTCCACTATCAAATGTATTATTCTCAACTCGCGCACCTGCATATCTAGATAGCCAAAGACTCGTATCAGCATCACCTGTTAGAATGTTATTAAGAATAGTAAGACCAGAATTGTTTTCCGCCTCAATCCCATATTTGTAGTCAGTACGATAAGGTACTACGGTTGTAATCACAGTATTATTCTCAAATAGGCAATTCTGCGTTCTCCTGATTCGAGCACCGGCCCATTGAAAACCTGATATTGTATTGTTCCATATGTGGCAATCATCAGAGTTTTCCAGTAAGACTCCAAACTGAAGTCCACCACTAATTGTGTTGTTCATTATCGAGATATCATGAGAATCATCCACGCTCACACCATTCCATTCTACTGGAAATGTGCAATGGGCAACAAGACAATATCCTGAGTATTCTCTCAAATAAATGCCAAATCCGCAGTTCTCCGTAGAAATATGTGTGAAGTTGCAATTCTGAGATCTGTACACTGCAACAGCGAGTTCTTTGTTTGTGATTGTACACCTCTCAATGGTTCCCATACTCACATTACTCAGATACACACTTGATGCATATTCTGTTGCAACCCCTTCCAATAAACAGTTGGTAATCACAAAATGCGCATTTGTATTCACAATACTGATACAGTAGGAATCAGAAGTAATATGGAGATTCTCAATTCGATAGGGATCACTTTCCATTCCATTTCCTGGCCATCCCTGAGTATCAAAATCTGAGTTTCTCTCAATGACAATAGGGTCGTGAATTGTTAAATCCTCATTCAAAAGAACTCGTGATATCCTATTTTCAATTCGTGCTACCGATTCTGTGCTAAGTCCAATCGGTGACACTACAGCGACTATAATCGATAAAGCCACAATCCCAGCTATCTGAACTAGCTTCATCCCTCACTGACTCCTCATTGCTGTAACATATTTCAGGATGTAATACTTCCTAATTAGCGTTCCTTCTTTCTTAGCATTGTTAACCAAAACGATTTATTTTTCCAGAAATGAATTCTGAATTACAGCTATGACCGACACATTTGGGATGATAATGCGAGATGCAGTTGAAGGAAGGGACTCCAGCTACATTATAGAGAGGGATGATGGTTTCATTCGACACACATCAGGTGATAACTATCTCAAGCAGTTTGAAGAATGGCCTGAAGCAGAACAAACGGCTATACAGAACATCAGGGGTCCTGTTCTGGATGTGGGTTGTGGATTAGGACGTGTAGGTGATTATGTGAAGAGCAAGGGACTCGAGTACTACGGCGTGGACATTTCTCCTCTCGCTGTTGAGTTGTGCCGCAATCGGGGACACAAGAATGTCTATCTCATGCCTGCTGACAACATCAGATTGGAGCGCTCGGATTTCAAGACTGTCGTTCTCTATGGAAACAACTTCGGTATTATGGGTCAACCTGAGGACGTTGTTAAAATGCTTAAGGGATTCCTTCAGGTGACTACTGCTGATGCAGTAGTTCTCGCCGGGTCGAGAGACCCAGAGGCAACTGACAATGAGATGCACCTAGCATATCATGCAAAGAATCGAGCTGAAGGAAAACCAATAGGTCTTGTCAGATTGAGAAACAGGTACAAAGGAGAAGTAGATGATGATTGGTGGGACTTGCTTCTTTGTGGAGAGGAGCTGATGTCAGAGCTAGCTGAAGAAGCTGGCTGGTATCTAGAAAGGACGATTGGTGGACCAGATTATAAAGTTGGAGTGCTCAAGAAAAGGAGGAAATGATACAGATGACGTTTTGTAGAATCTGGCATGGATGGACAACTCACGACAATGCTAACATCTACGAGAATCTATTGAAAGAGGAGATCTTCGAAGGAATTGAAGAGAGAAACATCACTGGATATCAGCGGATTCAGCTGTTCCGCCATGAGGGTGAAGACGAAGTTGAGTTCATCACGATCATGTATTTCGAGAACCTCAAAGCCATTCGTGAGTTTGCTGGTGAAGATTACACGCAGGCAGTTGTACCTGAAAATGCAAGACAAGTTCTATCACGATTCGATGAACGTGTTCGTATCTATGAAATGAAGGCGGATTTAGGATACTAGTGGAGAAGGAATGAGAGGTTTTGGGGTCCAAAACCATCCACAACAGAAACAAAACACAACATCCTTAGAGGTCCCAAAACGCAAGAAGGTCATCGACATATAGCGAGAAGTAGTGTCATAAAGTAGAGGAGATTGGGAGCTATGACTATGATAAGTCGGTCATGAGAAAACTGTTGTTTTGCTTCTTCCACGCTTGCTACACATATTACGGCGATGTGTTTATTGATTAGTTAGACAGTTGTTTTTAATGAACTAAACCAGGTGAACTAAGAATGATATGTAGATTTTGGAGAGGATGGACTACGCAAAGTAATGCAGACATCTACGAAAATACGTTGAAGGACTTGATCTTCAAGGAGATTGAGGAAAGAGAACTCGAGGGGTATGAACGTTTCCAATTATTCCGGAACGACAAGAATGATGAAGTTGAATTCATTACAATCATGTACTTCAAGACCCTCGAAGGAATTAAGCAGTTTGCAGGAGAGGACTATACTCA
>JBHLOX010000158.1:0-5648 GCA_048940045.1 Promethearchaeota archaeon | reverse complement strand
ACAATGAGGGCTGAGTACAACATTTGTTCTGCGAACTCTGCGAAATATGTGAGGGTGAAGTAGATTCCAGTAAACTCCGTTCTCCATCCAAAGATGATCTCAGAGTCTGCAACAGGTGCATCGAATGGGAAGACACCAACAGAAGCTATTGCTGCAACCAAGAATGTTGCGAGATTGAGTGGCAACAACGCAGCAAACCAGATGTTTGTCTGTGCTTGTGCTATTCCCATCAGACTCAGTGAACCTGCAAGTAGGGCTGGTCCGATTGTGGAAATGATCATTGGTATCTCGGCGGCGAACTGGTTGTTTGCGGCCCTAAACCCACCTATGAGCGAGTACTTCGAGCCACTGACCCAGCCCGCTAGAAGAGCAATGACAGGGACTGCGGTCAGGAAGGCAAATACCAGTACTAGACTAACTGAGAGATCAGCAATGTACCAATATTCAAAGTCCCAAGGTATGAAGCAGTATGGGAGGAGCACTATGACTAGGAGGAGTCCAGGAAGGAATCTGAACATCCAACGTTTCGCATTGTCAGGGATAATACTCTCCTTTGCAATCAGCTTGATGGCGTCAGCAAACAGCTGGAGACCTCCATACTTGCCCATATGCAACGGGCCTCTTCTATCCTGAATTCGACCCCATAATTTTCTTGTAAACCAAACAGCCCAAATGAGTGCTAAAACGACGAATATCAAACCTGGGAAGAGGACAGCACGGAAGAGGAACATGAAGTTTTCAGGAAGGAATATGGCCCCCCAAATCCATCGGAATATATCATACACCCAATAGAAGATAGCACTAATGATACTGAAGATCCATCTGATAATACCATATATCCAGTCAGGAATTCCTGCAAGCCATTCAAAGAAATCGAATTGCAACATGACACCTCCCATCAGCGGTCCCACCACCCTGGGTATGGATCCAAGCTTCCAAATATCACAATGAAGTCTGCGAACTTCGAACCCGGTACTAAGTCTTTCAAGGCGTAGTACGAGGCAATACAAGGCCCGCGAATCTTAGCGCGATATGCAGTCTGCGCTTTATCCTGAGTCTTGAGCCAAAGTGAAGTGACACCCCGCGTTCCCTCAATTCGAGCATATGCCTCTCCTTCAGGAAGTCTGTTTGATTTTCCACGAGCCTTGGGATCGACTATTGGACCATCAGGAATCTGAGGCAACAGTTGCTTAACAATATCACAAGCAACCTCAGCCTCTTTGAATCGTTGTTCCATCCTGTCGAGAGCATCACTCTGTCCTGGATGTTCGGGATTCTCAGTTATTGGTATCTCAAAGTCAACCATGTCATATGCAAGATTAGGATCTGGATCATCCTTTCTCAAGTCCATAGGCGCACCGCATGCCTTGATGGGTGGTCCTGATAGCCCCCATTTGAGAGCCTGCTTCATGTCGTATAGCCCTATACCCTCTGTTCTCGCTCTGAAGGTTGGACTGCCCATCTGCATATCTCTGAATTTCTGGAGCCTGTCTTCAAATCGGTCAATAGCTCGATCGAGTTTCTCCATGAACTTGTCAGTGAAGTCGTACTTCACACCACCAGGAGTCGAGAATGAAACTGTATGTCGTGAACCAGTCAGCTCTTCAAAGACATCAAGTGAGTACTCTCGGTCAACCCATGGCCAGAGTGCCATAGTAAAGAACCCAAGTTCCGCATTAAACTGACCCCACCAGAACTGTATACTGTGAAGGCGAGACATCTCCATCATGATTGTCCTCATGACCTTTGCACGCTCTGGCACCTCTATCTCTGCAATCTTCTCAACTGCTGCTACATAGGGATACTCTGCAAGGAATGCCTCAAGCATGCACATTCTCTCAAGAACCAGTGAGCCCTGTCTGAAATTCTTGAACTCAAGAACCTTCTCAGCCGACCGGTGGAAGTAACCCGCGTTTGGATCACACTCCACAATATAATCGCCGACCAATGTCAGTTTGGTCGCCCATCCGTGAGCTGAAACATGCTGAGGACCGAACCAGATCTCCATTGCCTCATCAAGAATGTCGGGACTCACTTGTCTTCACCTCCTTCGGGTTTGGGTCGAGGTTTAGGTGGCGTGATTCCGGTTTCATCCAGTCTGCTCTGGTCAGTTTTGAATCTCTTACGCATTGGATAGGCTCCATCCAGCTCATCAGGTAATAGAAAGAGTCGAGGGTCAGGATGATTCTTGACCACAATTCCGAACATCTCACGAAATTCTCTCTCATGCCATTCTAGCCCGGGAAAAATGTCACAGACACTCTCAATCTCAGGTTTTTCACCCTGAAGAGCCACTCTGAGTTGTACCAGTGCGCGAGTGGACCATGACCAGAAGATGTAGATAATTTCATACTGGTCATTCTCCAAATCAATCCCAAAGGCTGATTCTGGCAACGCATCTTGGAGTTCCTCATCGATTATTGTGACAACATCACGAATCTTGTCTGCAGGGACAATGAGCTCTATTTTGTTGTCACCTAGCGGATTCGAGGTAACCTCTGGTATCTTGTTGATGACAGCTCTTCCAATTGTAGACATCTAGGTTCCCTCCACTTCCACTGGCTGTCCAAGATCCACCGTGTCATATCGACGATTGTACATCAGCATCAAGACTAGTGCTAATGCGGTATGAGCGGCTGCGACAGATATAATCAGTATAATCAGTCCTTGTCCTGTGAATGTGAACACGGGACTATACAGTGACATAGCTACAAGAGCGATATTGACCCCATTGCCCATTATCTCAGCGCCGATAAGAATCCGTATGAGATTCCTCTTGACCATCATCCCATAACCACCGAGTCCTATCAGCATGAATGAAAGAATAAGATACCATGAAAGTGGAACCATCAGCCATCAGCCTCCTCTAGTTCTTCAACTGGTGGCTCCTCCTCCACCTCTGCTTCAGGTTCCTCATATTCTAATTCAGCTTCAATACCGAACTCTCCACGTATTGAAACAAGTTGTTCTGCTTTGTCCATCTTCATAAGTGCGATAGCACCAATAAGTGAAGTAATCATGATTAGTGCAATCATTTGAACATAGATGCCGTTGTCTGCCCACAACCACATAGCAAGTTCGTTCAAGTTGTTTGAAATTTCAATGAAGGACTCATTAAAGGACTCTGACCAGGGAAAAAGGAAAGCAAGGATTCCGGAGAGAACAACAACCAATGCGGCTAATAATAATCCAACCTGCCGTTTTCTTCCTGATGCAAATGTTTCAAGAGATGAATCCTGTGCCCGTGGAAGCAACAGGCTTGAAAATATGATGAGAGCACTAATTCCACCCGTGTACACAGCAATCTGCATCCCTGCAATGAAAGGCGCTTCCAGAAGAAGGAAAAAGGCTGCCACGAAGGAGGCCATGAATCCAAAGAAGAACGCTGCGTATACAATCTCTTTGTGTTCTAGTGCAAGATATGCTAGTACCAATACAATCCCGGCAATCAGGAGAAACTCAATTTGTTCAAAAGCTGCTTCGAAACCCTGCATATCTAGTGACCTCCTGAAACATGATGTTCCTGATCTCTCTCGGCTTTCGCCTTTCGATATACCTCAAGGGTTTCTTTGCCATCCAAGGCTGCTTGTGGGAGCATCTTAATGACAAAACCGATACCTCCCATGATGATCAATATGAAAACAGCGACCTGCCAAACAACTGTGTACTTGGTAGCATCAACCCAGAGAATGTCTGATGCAGAAAGAATCCATAGAAAAGCACCCATCACATCAACAACAACGAATAGAACAGTATAGATGAAGTAGTTGTATGGGTATGAGATTCTTGCTGGACCTACTGGTTCCTCACCACATTCATATGTTGAAGTCTTCTCGGAGTTTTGCAGCACATGAGGACGTAGAACCCATGATGCTAGAAGCATTACAACAACAAGGACAATAGCCAATATAGCCCAGACTAATACCGGGATGAAATCAATAAACAACCTGTTTTGCATCATGTTTTGAGACCATCCTCTGAATTTACTTCAACAATGGCGTCATTGTTAGCCCTGAACGGAACACGGCGGTTATTGAAGATACCTACAAAATGAGTCGTGTCAAGAGTTTCTTTTTTCATCAAGTTCAGGTTCCTTCTATGCTAACGCGTCAGCGACATGTCCAGACCGTAACCTGAAACGTGTGGATTGTTCGCCTTTCTTAACGTTCCACAGCCTGGTTTTTGGCTGAACGATGTGCATTGAAACTTAACGCGGTAGGAAAGTACCGTGATAAAAACACTTCGGGTTTTTTCGACTACTCAAAGAAGTTAAATAGTGCGAAGGGCCGAACACCAACTCGGTACAACAATCCTTGATTACAGGTGATTCATTTGGCTAATGGCGAAGAAGGTACATTCTTCTATTATTTGGGACTATTGATCGGAATGGCTCTCTTGGGAACGTACTTTTGGATTCTTATGAACACACAATACATTGTAGTAGGCATAGTCTTCCCTCTGATACTTGTACTAGGTGGTGTCCTCTTTGTAGCTTCAGCGTTCGGTTTCGTTTCAGCCATTACACGTTCAAGCAGAGTTGCCCTTACAATGCTCACGGGAATCCTAGGAGGTATTCATGTATACCTTCTGTTCACAATGCTTGACTTGATTACTGGAATCATCCTGTTCGCATTGATGGCAATGGGTCTTCTCATTGCATTTGCTGCATTCAGTTGGCTAAACGAGTAAGAGTGTTTCTTACTCACTTTCAACATCAGTTGCAGACTCAGTGGAGGTTTCAGATTCTTCTTTCATTTCCTCAGTACCAGCTGACTCTGATTCAGATTCAGCTTCAACCTCTTCTTCAGTCGTTGGCTCTGGTTCAGGTTCCGGTTCGGGCTCAGGTTCAGGACCATAGTGAAGGGCACTGGTGTCTAGTATTCCCGGAGAGTAACTCTCCTCTTGAGTGTGCATCATTGCAAAACCAGCTGCTGTAAGAATTGCTCCACCCAGACCCCAGAAGGATAGGTAGAGAGTGTCACCAGCTTGCGGCACCGCAACAGCGAATCGGTCAACAAAGACCACGAAGAAGAATCCCACAGTGATGGAAAGGGCCATCATCACGTTCTTACCCTTTCCTTTCTCAGGTCTGAAATATCCAATCAGGAAGAAGACCAAAATGATAGACATTCCTGCGATGAGCGTGAATGAACCTGCAATGACAAGGGATGCAGCAGGGTATAAGAATCCAAGATAAACGAAATTGAAGATGAACGCTGTGAGTATGACCAATCCAAGGAACAGCATGCAGTATGGATCACTGTCTTGTTGAATGTGCATTATTGTATCATCCCCATCGCATCTTGGTTCTCGTACTTCCTCTGCCAGTGAGTTGTCCCTGCACGAATCTTGTTCTGCAAGATGATGTGTGCACGGATGAAATCAGCAGGCTTGGGTGGACAGCCGGGGAGATAAACATCCACGGGCACAATCTTGTCAGGTGGAGTGGCAAGACTATAGCCCTCCCAAAATAACCCTCCAGAGGCAACACACTGACCAAATGCGATCACATACTTGGGCTCTGGCATCTGCTCATAGATGCGTCTGAGTCTTGGAGCCATCTTCTTGGTCAGTGAACCAGAAATCCAGAGAACATCAGTCTGTCTTGGTCCGAAGAGAGGAAGCATTCCGAACCTCTCAAAGTCCCA
>JBHLOX010000029.1:0-22828 GCA_048940045.1 Promethearchaeota archaeon | reverse complement strand
ACCTTGATTGTCTTCACACTTGTTTTTGCTTCAATCTTGGGTACAACATTCTTCTCTACCCAAGTCTTGACATTTGATCGGGCTTCGTCTATAGTTTCGCCCTCCGCATTCATGTCGAATCTAATAAAAAGATGATAAGGTTCTCTCTCTGTGAGGTCTTTCTTTATCATGGCCCAGAACGCCTTTGATCCAGCTGGTACATCAATCCGACCCAAAATTTCAGACCACGATTTACCCTCCATGCGTTTAGAGACAATTGCCAGGTCTTTCAACTCTGGCAGCTCTTTCAAAGCTACTAGGACTTTGTCTCCAGTTTCTTTCGTATCAGAAACCTGTTCGAATTCAGCAATGAGGTAATGGTCTGCTCTGAATTTAGCCATGAATTGGAACTCCATTGAGTGTTTGGTTGCCGGCCTGATTGATTTGGCTCTTAAGTATGATGGTCTACTATTATTCTGGATCTTTCTGGTGAGCAATCTCACTTTGGTATCTGTAGAATCTATATCCAGCAGTGAGGACACCCAGAACACTGACAACCACTAATCCCCAGAGAAGTTGATTCAGGCATGAAAACACCACTAATGTGAACAATCTTTCAGAGCGACCTCCCAAACCTATGTCAAGATCCATCACACCAAGACTGGATGCACGAGAACGACTATAGCTTGTTAGTAACCACCCAGTCATTGCGAAGATAACCCACAATTCTACTCGTAAGCTAAGAAATGACGAACCAGAGAATCTTACTGCAATGGAGCCTAGAATCAGAATTTCTGAAACTTTGTCAATAACTGAGTCTGTAAAAGCACCAACATCAGAGGCGATGTTCCTCTCTCGAGCCACAGCTCCATCAACTCCATCGAATAAACCAGAAAAGAACACCAGAACTCCAAAAATCACTGAAGACTCCGTTAGATTTAGGAGGAGAGCCGCTAGCAGAGCTAAGAATAGACTGAAGTATGTGATTGTGTTGGGTCTAGCTCCTATTCGAGCGAGGGGGCGAGCAATCCACCAGACAAGACCCTTGAATACCCGTCTGACCCTGAACTTGCTGGGCAATTCTCATACCTCCACGTCATATCCGATGGATCTAAAGATGACTTTTCGGTGCACACGACTATCAGATGAAACTTTGGACCCACCGAAGATTATTGCGTCAGTGACCTCGCATCCCTTTGAAAGAGTGGTATTTGAGGCAATAGTGACATTGGGTCCGACTCTGCATTGTTTTTCAATAGTACATTTCGGGGTGATAAGAATGGGGCCCTTTAGGAGGGCTCCTTTGTTCACTGTGATGTTCGACCTCAGAGCCAAACCATGACCAACCTCAATGCTTTCACCACTTGGTATGAATACAGAATTGGTGTCACTGAAATCCCTCAGATGGAGGAGGTGTTGATTTGCAGCAAGGAGATCTGACAGGGTGTCAATATCAAACCATGGCTGTGAAACACCATAACTTTGTACAGGTTTTCCGTCTTTGATCAGCTGCTCAAGCAGTTGAACGACTCTTTCTTTTCCACTATCAAGGGCCGATTTACATTGACTTCTAATCCGAGTGTGGGCGATAAGCATCATCGCACTCCGTGCAACGTTTTTCGAGTTTTGCTCAGCATCTCCAATGCTGGTGAGTAGACCAGTATCATCATACTCAACGAATGTGCCTGATTCTGCATCCGAGGACACAGCGAGTGTCAAGCATTCAACATCATCTAAGTCTGAGTGGTATGCTTGAATTCCTGAAACAGTAGAGGGTTCTATTATAGCATCCACAGGGGATAGAAGAAAGTCACCGTCAAAGGATTCTATTGCTGTGAAAAGTGTCTGAAGGGGACCAGTTTCATAGTTCGGAACATGAATTATACTTGCATTAAGGCCGCTTTTTGATACGAAGTCCTCAATCATATCCCCCTTCCATCCCACTGCAACCATAATATCCTCAATACCGGACTGATGATATCGCTCCAAAGCCCATTCAAGGAGGGTTTTACCTGCAACATAAACCAAAGCCTTGGGAATCTTCTTTGTCAAAGGATTCATTCGTTCTCCTCTGCCAGCTGCAAGAATCACTCCGTGAATGAAAATTCCTCCTTAGAATGACTATCGAACGGAAGGGCCATATGTATGTTTGCAGGGAGGAATGTGGGAACACCGTTGAGTGCCGAGATTATGAGAATCGAGGACATAGAGGAATGTGAAAACGTTATTGAGAGAGCTGCAGAGGTTATTGCAGCAGGGGGAATTGTGGCATACCCAACTGACACAAGTTATGGCCTTGGATGTGATCCCAGAAATCGTGAGGCTCTAGAGAGGCTCATTGCAGTGAAAAGACGGGACCGCAGATTAGGGTTTCCGTTGCTATTTGCTGATGAAGCTCAATGTGAGATGTATCATGATTTTCAGAGCCTTGAACGGGTCATAACCAGGGTATTTTGGCCTGGTGCACTCACTTTGATTGTTGAAGCGAAACCTGATGTTCCTGCACACATAACAGCTGGAAGAAGTTCCATAGCTATCCGAGTTCCCAATCATATAATTCCTAGAGGAATTGCTCGAAAGATTAACGGACCTATCGTCGGCACAAGTGCTAATCGAAGCGGTGGGCCAAGTCCATTCAACCTGTCTGTGGCAATTGAGCAACTAGGTGATGAGGTTGACCTGTATATTGATGGAGGTCCTTCGAAAGCCCAACACAACTCAACTATTATCGGTGTTGAGCGTGCAGATACAGAAGAGGACCCGCCGCATATCAAAATATACAGAGAGGGAGCGTTGGCAATTGCGCAAATTGAAACGGACCTCAAGGGTGATTCTGATGCCATGAGGCTCTGGAGTACAAGAATTATCGATGTGGATATGTGAGGCGAGAAAGACTGCGAGATTACAATCTACTTGTTGCATGTCCTAGAGATCGAGAGCGTGCTGCCACATCTGAAATCAGATATTTCATTGGAGATCTACTAGAGGACTCAGATCTGAAGGTTTCTCGAACACCAATTTCTGGGCTCTTGGCATGCAGGACTTCACTCGATCCCTTTGAAGTCATCCAGCACCTGAGAGAATTCGCATTAGAAAATCCATACCAGTTTCGATTCGCAATAAGGTTCACTCCATTAGAGAGATGTGTTGAATCAGAGATGCAGAACATCGTGGAAGCCACCAAGGAATTACTTCCAAGAATAGGGGAGGATGAAACCTTTCGTGTGACAGTCAGACGGAGACATACTGAGTTGGAACACATGGATGTTGTGACTGCTGTTGCAGCGGTAATTCCACGAAAGGTTGATCTAGACGCCCCAGATAGAATTTTGTTGGTAGAGATTGTTGGTGAGTGGACAGGGATTTCGGTCATCGTTGAGAAGGAGAATATTTTGTCTATCATGACAATGCGGGATGATATGTACTAAATTCTGAATCAGGTGTCAAAGGCCACAAGAGAAACTCTACTCACTATACAACGAGAGAGAGCATCTAGTTGTGATTGAGGGGCTTTTGAATCAGATAGCGCATCGATTTCCTTGTCACTGATTTGAAAGTGGTGTTTGACTCGTTCTATTCGTTCATTCGTGGCTTCAAATGGTGGGAGGACTTCAGCTCCTATAGTTTCAGTCAGTTCTTTGATAGATAGTTCCACCGAGTCGGAGTCAGACCCGATTACGACTAAGGCAAGCTCATCAAGTCCATCATACACCCCTAATGATGTAAGAGCACGTTCAATTTGACGTTGTGCTGAGGCGAAGACTATGATTTCTACATCAAGGCTTCGTGAGATCATGTAGCCACCCTCTTGTGCCTCAATAGCGTTCTGGGCGGCAGATAGTAAGTGAACGTCATTGGCAATCAGTTGACCATTGAGGAGTTGGACAGTAAGGGATTCGTTTGACATTGAAATGGTAAGCTGAATCAGTTTCTCTTGTGTCAGATTATTGGAATTGCGAAGCTCAGCAATTCCGACGACCTTGTCCGTACTATCTAGACCTAGTTGCTCTATTCGCAATGAACAGACCTCAAATCATAGGCGCTTAATGAAGTAATCAGCGACTGTTGGTTCAAATCCGACCTCGAACACGAGCTTATCGCGGATTTCTTTCATGGTGAGAGAATCATCTTTAGACTTGAAAATCTTAACTAGAGCAATTATCGACTCACGATTTTCCCAGGGATATACAGTCCAGCTGGTTGTTTCCACCATGAAGAAATCTGGTTTTACTATTGATGTTGGTTTATAGTGGAGTACAGCCGATCGGACACCTTTAGCGCCAAGGGCTTTCACATGTTCAATAGCATGTAGAAGTGTATCACCTGTGTCTGCAACTTCATCGACTATGAGAATGTTCTTGTTTTTCATAGACCCGGTAAGTGGCTGGGTGATCCTAGGCGCCTTTCCTTTAGCAGCCACATCAGTATAGTACTCAATACGAATGTTCTGCAGAGTAGTTGCATAGAGTACATCAGATAGAATTCGAGCAGGAATCCATCCACCTCTAGCGATTCCTACGATGACATCCGGGACGAATCCACTCTCCACAATTCGCTCTGATAATTGAAGAGTAAGATTATACACATCTTGCCAGCTAAGGATCAGGTAGTCCATCTTGAAGTGCTCCACTTCTGCCCTGTGGGTTTAGAGCGAATGTTCCTAATTAATCCGTCTGATTTATTGCAACATAATCTAAATCAGAGCGTCTGTATCTCAAAGCTGTGTGAAGACAATGAAACCTGACCTTCTCCTTACCAATATTGGACAAGTGGCCACCTTAGCAGGAAACAGTGAAACACCAAAGACTGGAATACAGATGAATGAGGTTTCAATAATTGAAAACGGCGCCATTGCAGTCAAAGATGGAAAAATAATCGCCGTTGGACCAACTAAGGAGATCCTGTCGCAAGTGACTGAAGAGCCAGAATTGCCAGCGATTGAGTTTCCAGGGATGCTTGCCATCCCAGGTTTCATTGACAGTCATACTCACCTTGCTTTTGGGGGGTCCAGAGAGAACGACTTTGCTATGAAACTTGCAGGGAAGTCCTATCTCGAGATTCTTGAGGCTGGTGGAGGGATTCTGAACACGCTAAGATCTACAAGAGCAGCAAATCAAGAGGAACTAGTCAAGAATGCATTCTCATATGCTGAGAGTATGTTAAGCAAGGGAACCACCACGATTGAAGCAAAGAGTGGATATGGTCTTGACACAGAGAATGAGTTGAAGATGCTGAGAGCTGTGGAGGTACTACGAGGAAAACTTCCAATTGACCTAGCTTCAACCTTCATGGGAGCACATGCCGTACCTCCAGA
The DNA here is from genome assembly GCA_048940045.1 of Promethearchaeota archaeon. Lineage (GTDB taxonomy): Archaea > Asgardarchaeota > Thorarchaeia > Thorarchaeales > Thorarchaeaceae > SMTZ1-45. The sequence goes on along the minus strand of JBHLOX010000029.1, from coordinate 17,535 downwards.
GTACGACGGAAAGACCGATGCATATGTAGAACTAGTCATTGATGAAATGATTCCTGCTGTGACAGAGAGTGAACTTGCTGAGTTCTGTGATGTCTTCTGTGAACAAGGTGTGTTTGATATTGAACAGTCAAGAGCGATTCTCCTTGCAGCAAAGGAGAGAGGGATGAAGCTAAAGGTCCATGCCGATGAGGTTGTCCAGCTTGGGGGGGCTTCACTCGCCGCGGAGGTCGGTGCGATATCAGCTGACCACCTGTTGATGGCTGCGGATGATGGACTTGAGGCAATGCTCAAGGCTGGTACTATTGCCACATTATTGCCTGCGACAGCGTTTAGTCTCGATACAGATTACGCAAATGCTAGGAAGATGATTGACATGGGGTTGCCTGTGGCTCTGGCTACTGACTTCAATCCAAATTGCGCAAATGAGTCACTCTTTTTCACTATCGCTCTCTCCTGTTATAAGATGAAGATGACTCCTCGAGAGGCCCTCTCCGCGGTCACTATCAATGCAGCACATGCTTTAGATCGAGGCACAACCCATGGTAGTATCGAAGTGGGCAAAGCTGCTGATATCCTCATACTTGACTGTCCCAATCCAGAATACTTGACTTGGAGATTTGGAGCGAACTTGGTTCATACTGTCATCTCGAATGGTCAGGTGATTCACACAAAGCTGGGACCCTAGTTCTCATAGAGCGGACCTGTTACCGACTCAACAGAGGCTATGATATCACCGGAGGTCATTAGCTCTCGAATCTTCGTAATATCTGATGCAAGAGGTCGATCATCCTCCAACCTGGGAACAACCTTTCTGATAGTTTTATGGGCCTCTTCCAAGGGTTTTGAGGGCTTCAGGGGAGCAAGGTAATCGATGCCTTGGCACGCACACATGTATTCGATAGCGATTACATTCTGGGCATTCTCGAGGATGCTTGCGGCCTTCCGCGCGGCTATTGTCCCCATACTGACATGGTCCTCTTGGTCGGCACTTGTTGGGATTGAATCGACACTTGCAGGATGGGCAAGCACCTTGTTTTCCGACACTAAGGCTGCAGCAGTGTACTGAGCAATCATCATTCCAGACTCGAGGCCACCTTCGGTTGTGAGAAATGCAGGAAGTTCGCTTAAATTCGGGTTGACTAAACGGTTGACCCGTCTTTCAGAGATGCTAGCAATCTCGGAGATGGCAATTCCTAAGAAGTCCATAGCAAGAGCTACAGGTTGTCCATGAAAATTACCTCCTGAGAGGACTATTCCATCGTCACCAAACACCAGAGGATTGTCTGTCGCTGCATTGATTTCGGTTTCAAGCACGCTATATGAGTACCTTATGGCATCCAGGGAAGCCCCCAAGACTTGAGGAATACAACGCAGTGAGTATGCATCATGTACTTTTCCACAATCAGCGTGAGACTCGTTGATTTCACTATCTAAGAGAATTCTTCTTTGTGCTGCGGCTACATCTGTTTGTCCTTCGTGCGGTCGGAGAGAGTGTATCCTTTCATCCGCTGCCATTCGAGTTCCCCGAAGAGCCTCGAGACTCATTGAGGCGGCAATGGTTGCATCATGGACTAGTTGCAGAGCATCATTTATTGTAAGAACGCCAACAGCACTCATAGGTTGAGTTCCGTTGATCAACGCAACCCCTTCTTTGGCCTCAAGCACTACAGGTTTGATTCCCGCCTTACGAAGTGCGTGCGTTCCACTCATGATTTTTCCAGACAGATATGCTTCACCCTCACCAATGATGACGAGTGCCACATGAGCGAGTGGGGCAAGGTCTCCACTAGACCCAACAGAGCCTTGTTGCGGAACAACTGGAGTGACGTCCTTGTTCAACATTTTGAGTAAGGTTTCAATGACCTCAAGACGAACACCAGAGTATCCCTTAGCAAGTGCATTGGCTCTCAGAAGCATCATTCCCCGGACCACTTCACGTGTGAATGGAGGTCCAACGCCTGCACTATGACTACGAATCAAATTGACCTGAAGCCTTGCCAAATCCTCTTTGTTGATTGACACATTTGCTAGGTTCCCAAAACCAGTATTGACACCGTAAACAACATCGCCTTCTTTGATTGCAGTTTCCACTACAGCCCGACTACTCTTGATTCTAGGGATTGCTTTTTCGTCTAATTGAACTGGTTCATTATGTCGTGCCACCTGCACAACATCTTCTAGAGTGAGACTCTCACCATCAATCATAACCGGCATTGTATCACACACCTTTGAGCGTCTTCTCAACTATCTGCTCGATTAAACCCTTCTTTGGAATATATGGAAGTGAGATGTGACCGTTAGACCCCAACCGTCTATTCCATTCTATGACGGTCTCAATAGCATTTTTGTTCCGAGCCCATGCACGACGAGCAACCCCACCCATCACATCCCAATCGAGAGCTGAACGAATGATGTTGTCCACACGCTCACTACCATCTAAGACAAGGCCAAACCCACCATTGATTGCCTTACCTGTACCAACACCACCCCCATTTGAGAGCACACAGAGTGTCATACCTCGAGCTGCATCTCCAGCCCAGCACTGATGCGCCATGTCACTCATGATATTGCTACCATCACGTATGTTTGAGGTTTCTCTGAACGGAGAGTCTGTTCCTCCAGTGTCATGATGGTCTCTTCCCAGCATGATGGGACCAACCTTCTTTTCTCGGACCATCTTATTGAAAGCAAGTGCAATATCTACGCGTCCAACCGCGTCTGCATATAGGATACGAGCTTGAGAACCAACAACGAGCGCGTTCTTCTCAGCATCTCGAATCCAGATGTAGTTGTCACGGTCCTGGCCTCGATGTTCCGGATGGATTCGGGACATCGCCATTTTGTCAGTGGCCACAAGGTCCTCGTGTTTTCCGCTCAGACAGACCCATCTAAAGGGCCCATAGCCATAATCAAAACAGATTGGACCCATTATGTCCTCGACATATGACGGAAAGATGAACCCGTCTGATGTGTTCTCCCCATTCTTAGCGATTCTCTTTACACCAGCATCGAACACAGCCTTCATGAAGCTATTTCCATAGTCCCAGAAGTGGGTTCCTCGCCTGGTCATAGTTTCAATGAGTTCGAACTGCTTACGAAGAGATTCATCCACTAGTTCATTGAACCTCTCCCGGTCATTTCTTAGCAGCTCTCGCCCCTCTTCAAATGTGACTCCCTGAGGTGTATATCCTCCACCATAGGCATCATGACAAGATGTTTGATCTGAAGAGAGCTCAATCTTGATGTCATTGTTCACAGCATATTCCCAAAGATCAACAACATTACCATAGTAGCCAATAGAAACCGGCTCACCACTTGTCCGATACTCTTCAACCCAACGGAAAATCTCTTTGAAGTCTGTGGAGTACTTGCTTAACCAACCCTGTTTACTACGTGTGTCAATCCTACTCTCATCAACCTCTGCGATAATTCCAATTCCTCCAGCTATCTCGATAGCCTTGGCTTGAGCTCCACTCATTCCACCGAGTCCTGATGTCAAGAAGACCTTCCCGCTCAGATCACCGTCGTCAGGAATTCCAAGATACATCCTTCCAGCATTCAAAAGTGTAATGTAGGTCCCATGGACAATCCCTTGAGGACCGATATACATCCAGCCACCTGCTGTCATCTGACCATAGTTAGCCACACCCATGGCTGCTGCGTGATGGAATCCATCGAGTGTGTCGAACATCCCCACCATGAGACCGTTGGTTGTAATGGCACGTGGTGCATTCTTATGTGATGGAAAAAGGCCTACAGGATGTCCTGAACTGACGACTAGCGTTTGTTCATCCGTCATTGTTTCAAGATACTTCTTGATCAGTTGATACTGCATCCAGTTCTGACACACCTGACCGCTTTCACCATAGGTTACGAGTTCATAGGGATAGAGAGCAACATCAAAGTCCAGGTTGTTGTCGATCATCAACTGTATCGCTCGAGCTTCAAGGATACCTTTGTACTCGTCAACAGGTCTTGCTTTGATGGGACCAGCAGGACGATATCGATAACCATAGATACGCCCTCTTGTCATGAGCTCATTTAGGAATTCAGGCGCCAGAGTTTCGTGAAGGCTCTCAGGCACATAGCGTAGTGCGTTCTTAACAGCAACAACAGTTTCAGCTGGTGTCAAGTCATACCCTCTATTGGGAGCCCGACGATACTTTTGATCAAAGACAGGTTCTTGAGGAAGTTCTGAAGATAATTTGACTGTCATGGCTTTGGAAACATCGTAACTCATGAAAACACATCCATTAATTATGTTTCACCATGAACACTCTCTTCATAAAATACTCGCTGAACAAGCTTGGATCAAGTTGAAGTATTGTGAAATGATAGTCTATTTTGTGTTTATGAACATTTTTCAAAAGATTAGTAGAACGTTTTATTTACAAGTTCCGTTAATTGTGTATTAGCACTAAAAAGGGAGTGTATGCATGAAACGGCTAGTAGGATTTCTACTCTTTATTCTGGCATTTTCTGTTTTCACACCAGCACTATCCTCTGCAGCAGTGGTATGGTCAGATGATTTCCAGGACAGTGATTATACGGATTGGTCTGTTCTTGATGGAGAGTTCTCAGCTGCAGATCAAGTTCTCCGAGCTGTTGGATCTGATGAGTATCACTGCATTCAGCATAGCAGTTCAGTCGCTTATGGGAATTGGACATTCGATGTTTACGTCAATTCGTCTGTTAGTAAATCCCAGTGGCTATTATACAGTTTCATTGCAGACGAGTTTGTCGAAGGATCAGATACATATTCAGGAGTGATGGTTCCTCGCAATGGTTACAGCTTGAATTTTGAGTCGTTGTTTGCATATATCAGACAATGGTCAAATAGTATTCCTACAACTGTAGGTAGATTTTCATTGTCCTTCAGTGGATGGCGAACAATATCCATCATACGCGATAATACGGGACACTTCGAACTATACTATAATGGAACTCTAAAAGCAGAAATGGATGATACAACACACACAGCGGGTAATGTCTTCGGATGGTCTACCAAGCCTGGGCATGGCATCGATAATATCATAGTCAGTGAACTAGAAACGCCTGCACTTACTATTGACCCGCTTCTCTTGGGTGCCGGAGTCGCCATTGTTGTTGTCGTTATTGTAATTGTTGTTTACATCCGGAGGAGATAGTATAGAAGACCTAGACACCTTCGGTAAGATCAGTGACATTAAATCGATTCCCATAGAGAACCTCAACTATAAGCTATAGAGGGAGTGCCAATATCGCCAGATAGCTCCCCAGTCCAAGAGTGAGTGTTGAGCAAGAATATCTTTGTAACAAAGTTTGGTTCTTCCTTAGTCCCCATCACGACCCACTGCATTTCTTTCTCCTTCTGCAGAGAGAATGGTTAGCAAAGATGGATGTTATGTAGAAATTACTAAGGAGAGGGAGGAACTAGAACCTTGAACAGACTATCGGAGGGTAGGTCCTTAATATAAAGATACGCAGTCCATAGGCCATCTCTGGACATCATATCTAAGGTTAAGCCTTCGTTATCAAGTCGTAGCAGATATTCAAGATATCTGATGAGATTTTGTATGAATCTCTTCACGTTTCTTTCAGACTCGAGGTTTGTCTGTGGGGGGAGCGACACTTCAACCTCGATTCTCCAAATGTCTACTGTGTCTGAGTCACGAACCGTGAGAATTCGGACCCAGTCATTTTGACAAAGAACCGTTGCAGACTCCTCGTTCTCATCTGGGGGAGGTTCTGCCATTGCTTGTTTGCATCTGGATTTCAACTCAGAGAAGGTCAGCATAGCAGAATACATCTCCTTGCAAATGTACTACTTGATTGTCAATCCATATCTAGCAAAGACAATCCTAGCCTTCTCTTGATTCACAACATAGAGGGTTCGGCGCATGTCTCCAAGATTCGGGACTTTTTCGCAGAGGTCAATATCGACCAATCGGTCTAATGCAAAAGTGACGGTTCTGAGTGGGACATTGGCCTTTTTGCTGATCACCTTTGGGGGCAATGGTCCAGTCTTTGTTAGAAATTGTAATATTCGCAACGCACTTTTTGGAAGACGTATCGAAGGCTGCAAGGATATCACCATTATTGAATATAGCTCAAACTTCAGTTTTGTATTCATGTCACATCCTTGGTTCAGAAAGCGGCAGGAGTTTCTTTCTTTAAACGTCGTTTTCTGAACAGCTAGCTTCCGAAATGGGCCAAAATGAAAATGGCCGAAGGCATCGGATTTTTAGGTGAAAATTGAGGGTTCTTATCGTCGTTGCTGCAAGAGGTAAATGATTGATGAGTAGTGTCTGGACTAAGGCTCGGAAGAACACTCCTGAGATTGATTGTGGTCTATGTGGTTTCACTACTTGCGGAGCATTCGCACGAGCTATCGTTGTAGGTAATGCAGAGATTTCAGCTTGTCCAGTTCTTAGTTTGGAACAATATACGCCAGAGAGAGAAGAGCTCGAAATCCTTTCTAGAGAGGTGAATAAAACCGAGAAACCAGCCCCAGAACAACCAGAGGGAGGGGTCCTCCTATCAAAGCCTTGTATGGACTCTCCCGACCTTTTGATGGCTGAGATGAGGATTTTCAATGGTGTAAATCCCGGAGACCCAATGAAGTATGGGGTTCTCGACCCAGCGATCCTGTGTTGGTTTCTGGATTGTGTTTCGTCCAGATATGAGGATATGAGATGTAGCAAAGAACTTGCATATGCATGGGGAAGCATGGAAGAAACCAAAGTTCACATTCTAAGAGATGGCCGGGTGAGAATGCGGCGAGCTAAAGGAGCGGAACATGCTCTTGACGCGTTCAGGATAATAGAGCGGACAGTCATGGGTGCTATAATATGTAATTGCTGCGGTCGAGACCTTCTTACAATACTTGCGGGTTTTGCTGACTCTGAAGAAGAGCAACATTCAGTCCTAGGAGCAGGCAGTACCGTATCCCTCAACCGAGACTCAATCAGCTGGTCACCAAATAAGCAAATAACGAGCGACAAATCAATCACTCGAATGGTTGACCTTATTGATGATCTCAACTCAGATTTGGAGGAGCGTCTTAATCTCCTGATATCTGGGAGCTACCCCACTGATTTCACAAGTCGGTCTAAGATATGTGATATCATTGGCCTAATGGTCAATCCACAAATGCAGGGAACCGAAACAATTTTCCTAAGAGGTTTATCGCTTGCATTCTTCATCGATAATGCAATGATTGGTTTGAGCAGACTAAACCAATTATTGAGGGATGGAGAGGTTGGCGAAGCGCTCATCATTAAATTGCTGATCGCTGCGAGGAACATGTCTCTTCAAGATTTCAAGAGTGAATCATTGAACGCTTCTGAGATTCTTCCGCTCGCTCACAGTGCTCGAGTTGAAAGAGCAATTCAGCTCTACAATCTATGGAAATTGGGATAGCCTAAGCCATTTTGCGCCACACTAGAGGAGATACAACTGAAACATATGGAGTGTTTCTGTACTTCTCCAAAAGATCCCTGGCTTGTTCCAGGTTCACATGGTACTTCGGACGGCGCATATCGAGAAGGTTCGGAATTCTGCGGAGAATCTTCTCTTTTAGGAGTTTCTTGAGTGCAAAACTCACCGTACGAGGCGCCATGTCAAGTTTGTCACTGATTTCCTTCGGACACATGGGACCATGAGTTATTAGCGCACTTATGATTGAAAATGTGCTTCTGGGAGTTCTTCCAGCTCTTGTCGACACCTCTTTTTCCTCCGGGTTTTCAACATTTTTGGAGTAACATGGAATGGATATCTATTTGCGTGAAACTAGAGGGTTTGAAATCTACGGGATAGACCAGTTATGGAGCTAAAAACCGAAGCATGTATTTCGGATTTGAGACATTTCCTACAAATTCAGAATTCTCCCAAAACATATCAGGCACCTAGTGCTTAGGGGACTTGGTGTGTGGATTGGCAGGGATTGTGTTCTTCCGGACTACAATGCTCCAAGAAATTGTTGAATTCTATGTGACTGATATTGGGATGCATGTGTGGTTAGAACAAGAAGATTGTGTAATTCTCAGCCACGGGAACCTTCTCGTGGGATTTTGCCATAGTGAAACCCCTGAGGTGGATGGGATGATTACTTTCTTCTACCCGACGAAAGAGGATGTTGATGCTATGTATGGCATGCTAGACCACATAGCAACATCTCAGCCTACATTGAATGAGAAATACCAGATCTACCAGTTCTTTGCTCAAGATCCTGAAGGCAGAACACTGGAGTTCCAATCATTCCTACATCCAATTGAGCCAATTGGATTCTAAAAAAATCAATATCGGCTTTTGAGAACTGACGTTCGGAGCCATCCGAGCATCAAATCAGACAAAGATATCATCAGTGGTTACAAAATCTGGTTAATGAGAAAAGCCATTGATCGCTCAAATGGCAACAAGTGTGCTACTTTCAACTGACCATCCAAGTTCTTTCGCAGTTTTGAACGCTTCACTTGATTCATTGTGTTTCCCGAGAATCCATAGGAGAACACGTAGTTTGTTCCAGAGATCGGGGTTCTTCTTGTCATCTTTAATCTCAGCACGCACACGTTTCTCAAGTTTCTTGTATTGCTTCTTCTCCTGACGTCGGGATTCATCTGCTTTCTTTAGACAATCTTGGATTTGTTCACTTAGGATACCTATAGGGTGATTAAGGAATTCCTTGGGTCTATCTCGCAAGAATGCATTGATTGCAGATTTTGGTGTGTCTTTTACTCGCCAGAGATCTCCCGTGACTAGCTGTTTCTCATAATCGTTCTGCATAAAATCCATCAAAGCCTGCAAGTTCTCAGTTACAAGATGATCATCACCAAGGGTTTTCCTGCACCATTCCAACTCGCGATATACGAGTTCAGACCCAACATCATAGAGCACACTAGGAGTGGCATCTAGCTTCTTCAGGTCGTTCATGAGATCCTTTACAGTGTATAGTTTTCTTTTCGGTAACTTCGCAGTCACTGAAATTTCACCTACCGAATGCGAGTAGGAGTAAACAAATTATCCGTATAAATCAACGTGGGATATTTCGGAATCATGGTAGACTGTTCCTGATCAGATAGGTAGCTGCCATAACATCCAAGATGGCAGTGAAATAAAAAGACGCACATATACTACAAAAATCAACACTAGCAACGAAACAAGAAGGACTGCCCAGTCACGTTTCCTGAATTTCAGAAGGGTCATGTAGGTCCTCTTTTCACTTGACCCAAACCCCCTGGATTCCATGCTCTCTGCGATTGATAAAGCGCGTCTGATTGACACTATTATCAAGGGAACGATGATAGGTACTATATTTCGAATACGTTTGAGTAGACTCCCTTTGTCAAGCTCCACTCCGCGGGCTTTCTGGGCATCCATTATTGCATAGGCTTCCTGTCCAAGAGTAGGAACATATCTCATAGCCATACTCATGGCAAACGCAAACTCGTATCTTACTCGCATTTGGATTAAAGCCTGCGATAGCTCATCAGGATGAACTGTTAGGAAGAATACAGAGAAGGAGGTCATTAGCGCGACAAGGCGAAGCGTGAGCGCTACTGAGTGAGAGAATGGATTTGGTTGAGTGGATAGCAATGTATTGAAGATGATAATAAAAATGAGCAAAACTGACAGACCCTTCATACTCCGAGTCCATCTCCTGAGTGATTTTGCAGCAGCAATGATTGGAACCAGACAGCAGAAAACAATCAGGAGAGGAATAATTGAAAGGAATAGTAAGGATACAACTGCTAAAACTATCGACATGAACAGCTTTGCACGAGGGTCCAACTTATGGATTACCGAGTCTTGGCGTGTGTATTGAAAGACCTCCAAGAACGAGATCTCAACCACCTCCCAAAACTTTAACCACGACCTCTTCCAAATCATTTAGTAATGTGAGTCTCTCAGGGACTTCTGGGAAGATGCTATGAAGATGTCTTGCGGTTTCTGTTAACTGTGGTCGTGTTAGCGAACATCTCGCAAGCACATCATTATTGCTGAGAACAGAATTAGTAGGACCATCCGCGATTATTCTACCATCAGCCATAGCAATTGTACGAGGGAAGTTTTCAATCACGAATTCGATATCATGAGTAACGACAATTACTGCTTTCCCTTTTTCATTCAAATCACTAAGCATCCTAGCAAGGCTTTCCTTTTGACGTGCATCCTGACCAATAGTTGGTTCATCCAGTGAGAGAACTCTCGGTTCAGGAGCTAAGACTGATGCAAGCGCGACTCGCTTTCGTTCTCCACCGGATAGTGTGAATGGGGATCGTTCTGAGAGGGCTTCGAGACCGAGACTGCTTAGAGTCTGTTCACAACGGACCTTGGCTTCCTCTTTTGAGTAGCCCAAGTTCTCAAGGCTGAAAAGTACCTCTCGCTCTACGCTCTCTAAGAAAAGCTGGTGGTCAGGGTTTTGCATAACAAGTCCTATCTCACGAGCTAGTTCAGCCACAGAGTAGTGTATGGTGTCCACGCCATCCAGAATCACTCGACCCTGATCGGGACGAAGCAGACCATTGAGATGTTTTACCAGTGTCGTCTTACCTGCACCATTGCTTCCTATAATTGCAATTCTTTCACCATCATTAATCTGGAGAGATACACCTTGTAGTGCAGTATATAGGCCATCATAGGCAAAATGCACATTTTCAAGAAGTATCATCTCTTCGCGGCCTCCCGAACAATTGTCGCAAGTTCTGCTCCTGTAAGTGGCACTTTTTCAAGTTCATACCCCTTTTCCTGAAGTCGTTTGTAGAGTTGTGTCGCTTTGGGAATTCCCACACCAATCTCTTGGCAAATGTCCATAGTCAATACCTCTCGAGGTGCTCCATCAGCAACGATGCACCCCTTGTCAATTAGCACAATACGCGATGCATCTTTTGAAACCAAATCTAAACGGTGTTCAACAAGCACTACAGTCATATCGCGTCTGTTCAAATCAGCAATCAAATCTAGAATCACTTCAGCACTTTGAGGATCCAGATTGGATGTGGGCTCGTCTGCAACAAGGACTTTTGGTTTTAGAGCCAGTGTAGCAGCCATAGCCACACGTTGCTGCTCCCCTCCAGACATTTCATGGGGGTGTTTTTCTCGAAGGTGTTCTAGATCCAGCATGTCTATGAGCTCCTCAACCCTTCGACGTACTTCATCTGGCGCCACACCCAGATTTTCAGGACCAAAGGCAATCTCACGTTCCACATTCAATGTCACAAGTTGATTCTCTGGTTGTTGAAATACTAGACCTGCAATTGGTGCAAGGTCTGCAACATTGTTGTCCCTTGTATTCTTCCCATCAACTACGACATTTCCAGCGATGTAACCGCGATGAAATTGTGGAACAAGACCATTGATAGCCCGACACAGAGTTGTCTTGCCACAACCACTAGGTCCTGTGACAACAACATATTCGCCCTCCTCAATTGTTAGATTCACCCTCCTGAGAGCTAGAGAGTCAGCTCCAAGATATTTAAAGCTGAAATCTGCGAACTCTATCAAGGGCAAACCTGAGTGACCTCCTATTCTGAACTCCCGTCCAATCTGGTTTTTGCTTCAACAGCCCTCCTAATGAGCTCTACCGAATAGGCTATTGCCTTTTCGAGGTGCTTTTTCCCGTTGGCTCCTGCTGCATTGGCGTGACCTCCACCTTCTCCTTCGATTAACTGGCCGATTGGTTCCATTACATCAGAGCCAAGACTGACCCCAGTCTTCTCAAAAAAATCTCTTGTACTGCGCGAGCTGAATCGTACAACATCCTTGGATGGGTTGCCAGCCACAATGGCTACATCAGCACCCATCTCAATAAGGCTTCGACAGGCACTTGCCTCAAATGCATTGATTTTTGATGTAGCAACAATCCAATCACCTATGAGATGTACCTTCACTCGAGACGCGGCTTTTAGACGAGCAATTCTTTCTGAACGGTCAGGTTTGACCAACAATGATCTCACACATTTCTCATAGTCAGCACCGGATTCAACGAGTTTCATAGCTGTAGAAAGCGTATCCAAGTTAGCATAGAAAAAGCGACGAGTATCAAAGATAATGCCTGTAAGTAGCAAGTTCGCAGTATTGGCATCAATCTGTACATCAAAGTCAGAATAGAGGTTCGCCATAATCTCACAAGTCGATGACATGTCTTCATGCAGTATTTGATGGTCTGCAAAAAGATCAATCTCAGGATTTGTTTCATGATGGTCTATGATAATGGTCTTACTGGGATTATCTGGAATGTGTTGAAGTGATTCTCCAAGTTGGAACCTGCTGTTTGTGTCAAGAAGAATCAACAAATCATGGGCTGATTCAGGAGTACTCAGTATCTCAATCTCTGGCTCAAAAATATGCAGAATTTGATTCGATAGACGACTCACATCGTCAGCTGCTAGCTGAGGTGAGCCATCAGGATTGAGTGTCATGTAAAGTCTAGCGAAAGCAATCATTGCGCATACTGCATCAGGATCAGCATTCTGATGTCCAAGAATGAGCGGATTCTTCGAGTCTTTCAGAAGTTGTTCCAAACTCACTTCTTCTTCATCTCCGTCAGCTGATTCTCCAGCCACTTAACTCCAAATGTTGTTGCTTCCTGCAACAAATCTTCAAGGGGTTGACCAGTGTCGAACAGTTGAGTTATATCAAGTTGGACATCCAAATCCAACTGACTGTTCTGCAATTCAAGTGTACAGCTAACGAATAATGTATCAATGCTTTTCTCTGGAATCTTCTTCAAAATGAATTTGCTTACTTGTGCCTCGCACTCTTCTGCTAGTTTTTCGATGACTTCCTCAGACAAATCAGGAAGCCCAAGGTTTAGTGTGGGGTTCATCTCTCTCACTGAAGGCGAAGATTGCGCTTGGACAATTCTAATTCAATCCTAGTCTGGAGTTCCTTCAATTGTTCTGCAAGCTTCTCTGTCTGTTTGGATGTTGATGCAAGTCTCATCTCGATCGTTTTCTGTCTGTCCTCGAGCTCTTCAACAACTGCAGGTTTCTCCACTTTAAACATGACCTGACCAACTGCTTTGTATGTGACTGTGTCGTCAGGCTGTTTCTTCAACTCCTCTAATGTAGCTTTAATCTCTGTTAGCTCAGATTGAAGTGTCTGAGACATAGCAGTGAGGGTTTCATGATTCCGTCGCATTGTATCAAACTTCTGAAGTTCTTGTTCCAATGCAGGGGGGATAGTCTGGGCCATTCTTGATTCACTCCCATCTTCAGAAACGACTCGTTTCAGACTGCGCCCTCGGAGTAGTGACTTAAGCGTTTTGATTGGTCTGTGTTAGCTAATTTGTTCGATTGACTTGATACAGGCAGAAACCCAGGCGAGATAGGAGTTCATTGCAGCTCGTAACGCAGTTATATCTCCAGCTTCGAACTCAATGATAAGAACAGAATCACGGAGCGAAACCTGTGTTGTGGCTCTATCTGAGGGACCTGATTCTGTTTCAGGTCTGAGAGCAGCAAACACTATCTCTGCGGTCTTTGCAGATTCGAGGGGAATCTCAATTACTGATTTGCCAGCAACTAAGTTTGAATTCATGCTATTCGCTCCTTCTTATCGATGAAACTCTAATTCTCGGACCTATTTCGACTCTATCTGTCGAGTGATAATGTGTCCAAAGAATCTTTCCAGAAGGTTGGTCTTCTAACCAGATCAGAGACGAATTCTCTTCAACCTGGGCATCATCAGGATTCGGTATTTCGAAGATTCCGACATCAAGAAATGAGGCTAATATCTCTCCAAGGTCTCTTGTTTTCTTACTACTATCGGATGCAATGAAGATCCCAGCTAATCTAATGATACGATTCTTCTTGGTCGGATTAACCTCACGGCGGAGTTTTACGCTTTCCACCTTTATTGTTACAAGTTCAACTCCAGAAGAGGATGTAAAACGGAGTACACCTGGATTCCCCTTCCATATTGATATGACTAGTGCTGCCTTCGCTCCAGATTGACTAACACGGGCGGCGAGTTCCATTAGACTCATCCCACCACGGTTGAATCTTTCAGTTCCTGGGAGTACTATCGAAATATCGCGTACAAAAGAACGCACACGATTGGATGTTTTCCGGGATGTTGTGATGAGTAGAGGCAAGATAATTCGGCCCAAAATCACTCTTCTTTGGTAGGAGTTTCTTCATCAGCAAGACTGGTTTCTGCATCGACCTCGACTTCCTCTTTCTCAACATTGGGTAGGAAGTCCACGACGTCCTCTATTTCTTCATCATCGCGAAGAGCGAGGAAGTCGCCAGAAACCCTCTGAGCAATGGCTCTCTTAGCAGCCTTACCGGCATCAGTGAATGGGACATATGCACCACCTGCAAAGAGTAGACCGCATTTACTACACTTCCAGAGTCCTACGGCTCTTCTCTTCAGTGCTTTAGTAGCACATGCAGGACAACGCGTTGGCTCTTTCCTCCGGTTGTCAATATCAAGGACTCTGCGTCGTAGCTTAGCTCCATACCTTGATCCGAATCTTCCTGTACTACCAACCTTCTTGGTTCGTGCCATATCTTGGTCACCTTCATTCTATTGCTTCACTCTCACTAGAGGTGAAGTCAGGCTGCTGGAACCTACCAGTCGCCCAGCAGTTTCTCTTATAGTCTTATCTATCTGTAGACAGATAGATGATGACCAGGACATGAGCCTGATCATCTTGTATCGTCTATTCTACTGACTTCACAACCTCTTCGATAATCTTGTGGATATCCTTACTAGATTCTAGAGCCATTTCCATGGCTTGGTCTACTAGCTCCAATGACATTGGACCAGATCCACCACCCTTCTGCATAGCTGTGAAGTTATTGCTCCTGTCAACAGCCATTGTTAGTCTGCAATCCTGCACAAACTCTTCTTTCAATATTGTGTCAAGAATTAGATGTTCATCGATTTTAGCCACAGTATGCTCAACAGCTACATTGTTTATTGGCAGAGAAAGATGTTCACCAGTATCTACTAGTTTGTCATCCTCCCATTTCATCTCAGGATACTTTGTTGTGAGTAGAGCTACATTAACTGCAATAGATGATGCATCAAGGAGATTACCATCGTATTCCATAGGATACACATCTGCAAAGACCATGTAGACCTTCTTACCCTCTTCAATACACAACTTTTTCACATCTACGGTTTCTGATTCTCGAACACCTCGGTCAACCACCCGCGCAAGTTCTATGGCATCCTCCTTCGGAGGCCCTAACTCGAAAAGCGGTGAAGCAATTGGGGACATCTCAGCAGTGACCATTGTGACACCCTCATCAGGAGAATCGGAATAAGGTTCTCCAACGAGAACTTTTACTCCAGCAACTACGGTTGTGTCACCAAGTCTAACCAAAGCAGATCCTTCTGCTTTAGCTGCGACAACGTTCGCCTCGATTTCGATGTCACGATACTCATTGAAAGCACGTCCATCTAGGCGCTCGCCCTTCCGAAGAAGATCTGAGATGAACTCTCGGTCAATATGACTTATTGTTTCTGTGCTGTAATCACCCATTCTACTCATCCTCCATCAGTTCTGCTTCTCCGAGGTCTGTTTCCATATCATCTTCGAAGTCATCCTCATCATCCTCTTCATCACCGTTCTCAGTTGGTTTCTTGACATATGCTCGTCGAAGAGCTTCCTTTTGGAGCTCATGAAGATACTTGCAAGAGTTGACTCCCATCTGGAATGCTTCTTGGAGCTCCTCTCGGCTGAATGATCCATCCTGTTGTAGGAGTGTGATCTCATCGGTGGTGGGGATGATTGCCATAGGAACATCACCTTGACCGTATTTGTCCTCTTCATCACCAAGGTCAACCAGGAGTTTGCCATCCGCTTTTCCAACAGCCACTGCGGGTATCAAGCTCCTCATCGGAATCCCTGCATCAGCCAGTGCTAATGAAGCAGCATTGATTGCAGCACAACGAGTACCACCATCAGCCTGAATCACCTGGATGAAGACATCTACAACAGCTTTTGGAAACTCTTCAAGAAATAACGCAGGCTTTAATGCATTGGCTATGACCATTGAGATTTCCTTTTCCCTACGTGATGGCGCAGGCCTCTTTCTGTCTGGTACAGAAAATGTGGCCATTCTGTATTCAACTCGTAAGTATGCTCGATCGTTCAGTGTTAGGTGTCGTGGATGTAACTCCCTGGGACCATATACACCAGCGATTATGTAGGTCTTACCTTGGCGGATTGATGCTGAACCATCTGCCTGTTTTAGAACCCCAACCTTCAGCTCAATTGGTCGCATTTCATCAACTCTACGACCATCTACCCTCAAGCCCTCAGGACTGATTAGAAAATCGGGCTTTGTTTCAGGACTCATTTTTCACTCACTTCCTCTATCTTTTTCTCATCTTCTTCTACTTTTACTTCGACCTCAGCCTCAACCTCTGCTGGTTTCTCTTCCTCAGCTTCCGTTACGGCCTTTGGCTCAGGTTCCACCTGAGGTTCTGGTTCAGATTCACCCTCATCGAGTTTATCTGTTTCAACATCAGAACTATCATCTGGAACACTGCCTTCTTCCGGTTCAATTTCTTCTTCAGGCTCAATGCTGCCCTTGATATTAGCCATCTCTTCTGCAAGCATCTCACTTATCCGGTCTGTGAGTTTGGATGTATGTGCTTGAGCCTCGATTGTCTTGAAAGCTCGTATTGCAAGTCTTAGAACCTCAGTGTTGGGAGCACGTATCCAAATTCGCCCGTTTTGACCCACCATGGTTTGGATGTTCAGGTGATCTTTGATCATGTTGATCATAGAGCCTCTTCTACCAATTATTCGTGGTATTTTGGCTGGACTTACTTCCAGGATCATCCCACCTTGGAGCACCCTAAGTCCGCGGCCCTTCATTCCGAGAAATGGACCACTCCCTCTGTCAAAAGCAATCACTTCTGCAGCTATCACATCCCCAATGTCCATGTACTCGGAGATGTCGTCAGAGTATGGTCTCCTAAGTGCATTATTTGCATGAAGAGATGCGCCATAGGGACCACCTATGTCTACCTTCCAATTATTGCCTGCCACTAGAGTGATTGTACCGATTACTAAATCTCCTTCCCTCGGAATGTAAGCGCCCTCAAGAGCGACCACCTTTACAGTGTTGCCCCTTAGTTCTGCCAGACCCACGAGTGAGGAGAATATCTTGCCGCCCTCGTCATATGTGCCAAAGGAGGCTCTATACCTACCTTCTGCAAGTAACTGACCAGGGACAACTACTTCTCGTTTCTGAAAATATACTGCCAATTATTCATTCCCTCATTTTGTAATATTATGATTATCAATTGTTTATCCTTCATTCATACTCATCTGACGACTTCTATTCTGATTTGCCCCTTCGTCAGTTTATTGAGTTCATCATAGAGTTCTTGTCTTTTCTGTGCAGGAATCTCAACAAGCCCTGTCCAAGAACCATCTTGACCCCATGATTGTGATTTGATGACCCCCGCTGTTGCTACCATATTGTAACCTTTTCCAGAGAAAGAAGCTGGTAGGGTAATCTGCAGTTTCACACTCTCAAATGAGATTGGTATAATAACACGGAGTGCTTTCACAACTGTTGGAATCTGCTC
>JBHLOX010000157.1:0-5714 GCA_048940045.1 Promethearchaeota archaeon | reverse complement strand
CTGAGGAATATATCCAAGATCTGTGGCCTGAAGAAGTTACATTCTGCTGGGGTTGTGGGAAAAACAACAAGCACGGTCTCCAGTTAAGGAGTCATTGGGAGGATGATGAAACCGTGGCTGTATGGGAACCCAGGGAATATCATATGGCATTCCCAGGTGTTCTGAATGGTGGAATCATCGCGACATTGATTGACTGTCATGGGACTGGAACAGCCAATGCAGCTGCTCACAAGGCTGCAGGAGATACAGACACACACATCATGCATGTCACAAGTAGTATATCTGTGAAATACCTCAGACCAACTCCCATGGACAAGCCTGTAACACTTCGGGCCCAAGTCACAGACATGAGTGAAAAACGCATCAAGGTCTCTTGTGAGCTCTACTCAGGAAACATAAAATGCGCAACAGGCGAGGTCGTGACTGTTCGAGTTGACCTGAAACTCTTCTTAAACCATGAATGACATCAAGCTGGAATATGAAAATCGCCACTCCGTGTCTTTTCAACAAGACCATCTGACACAAGTCCATTTACAATTCTCTCCAGATCTAACGGTTCAATTTCGCAATTCAGTTTTGACCGGAGATCACCAATGCTGACTCCATCTGATTGTGTCAGTATTCGAATGACCTCACCGCGAATCTGCCGTGAGGAGCCGTCATAGCATGGTTGCTTAGATGTTGGGGAGATCCCTGTAGCACTTGATGTCAGGACCGTCGATCCATAGTCCATGAGTGCATTATGCCAGTCCCGAGACCGCCCTTTCAGTAGCACTCTATCAGCAACATCTTGCAATTCTCTCCCTAACATGCTCTCATCAGCAAACCCCGATGCAATTAGGACTCGTCGAATGTTTGTGTCCACTGCTGCTAGGTCACTATTGAAAGCAAAGATGAGGATTGAACGGGATGTGTAGGGGCCAATACCCTTCAACGCTCTCAGCTCTTGCACTGTTTTAGGAAACTCTCCCATCTCAATAATCTGCTTTGCAGCCTCTTTCAGCCAAAGGGCACGACGATTATAACCCAGTCCACTCCATACTTGCAGGAGTTGTTTGGTTTCTGCTGCAGCCAAAGATTCGACAGTTGGAAATATCTTCAAGAACTCCTCGTATTTTGGAACCACTCGACTGACCTGCGTCTGCTGAAGCATAACCTCTGATACTAGAATATTGTAGGGACTAGGGTCTCTCCTCCAAGGCAAATCACGAGCATTCTCTTCCCACCAATCCATAATCTTGGTCTGGAATGCAGCCAACTCATCTTGTCCTAGTTCCATCTTAACAAATCCGCACCCTTCTCATAGTCCTTTGAACTCTCCCCCCTTATATTATCTGAAAGTGGCCAATTCACTGGCTACACAAGACTCATCTTATCAGGATAGAACTGAAGGGCTATGTCAAAAGAGGGAATACTTCGGACTCCCGAAGAACGATTTGATAATCTTCCTGACTACGATTTTCATCCGAACTATGTTGACATCAAAGGACTACGCATTCATTATGTAGATGAGGGTCCCAAAGAGGCACCTCCTATCCTCTTGATGCATGGAGAACCCTCCTGGAGCTTCCTTTACAGAAAGATGATTCCACCACTTGTTGAATCTGGATATCGTACTATTGCTCCAGACCTCATGGGATTTGGAAAATCTGACAAACCCTCCAGAACAAAGGATCATAGCTATCAGAAACATGTTGACATAATGTTGGAGTTTGTTAGACAACTGGATCTTGAGAACATCACATTGTTCTGCCAAGACTGGGGCGGGTTGATTGGTCTCCGTGTGGTTGGAGAAGACCCAGATAGATTTGCCAGGATAATAGCCGCAAACACTGGTCTTCCCTCTGCAAGGGGTATCAAAGCAAAGATTGGATACCCTCTCTTCAAGCTCAGAATCAGACGTTTGGGGAGAATCACAGAAGAAGAGTTCCAAAGGAACACCAACCTGATGACATGGGTAGCATACTCACATTCAGTCCCTGAGCTTCAAATTGGTGAAATTGTTCAATCAGGAACAAGGATCAATCTCTCCCCTGAGGTTGTAAACGCCTACGATGCGCCTTTCCCGGATGCATCATTCAAAGCGGGAGCTCGAATCATGCCATACTTAGTTCCCTCACAGCTCTCAGAGAATCGAAAGGTCTGGGATAATGTTCTGACAAAGTGGAAGAAACCATTTCTCACAGCGTTCAGTGATAAAGATCCAATCACCAGAGGCGGCGAAAGATACTTTCAGAGGATGATCCCTGGAGCACAGAATCGTGAGCACGTTACGATAAAGGATGCAGGACATTTTCTTCAAGAGGATAAAGGTGAGGAGTTATCACAGGTCATATTGAACTTCATTCACCAGGACTAATGAAAAACTAGCCTTTGACATCATAGATACTTTGGGATTGTCTTAATCAACGCCTCAACAGATGATACGATCTCCCCGTTAGTCTCTATGGCGCCTAGGACATATTGGTTCTTGTACATCCTTCCAGGACCTTCTCTTTTTCTACGAATATCTGTATACAGTCCAATGACCGGTATTCCTGAAGCGAAGGCGATTCCAATCTCACATGCCACACCACTGTCAATTGGGAATTGGTCAAGACAAGCGACTACGATGTCAGATGATTGAAGTTCTGTGGTGTCAACCTCAAAAATTTCTTCATTCGTAGGGTTCGTATTTTCTCTGAATGCTTCTTGGGGGAGAAAGATGTTGTATCCTTCAGCTCGGACTTGCTTCACACAATCTTCATTGAATTTCCTGTCTGCATCTGAGAATAATGCATTCGCCCAATAGATTTTCTTGCTTCCCAATCCTATCGCATCCACACCTTTCTCTCTTATTTCTACAATATCTAAAGACCTTGACTTGAAGTTGCTTCATCTCCAGCGAGTCGGTCTTGTCTCGCTTTGATAATCTTATCAGAGTCCACAAAACCCTTGTAGAGGAGCAGAATACCAACTACTTCCCCCAAATATAGAATGTTACCAAACTCCGATCCGGACCTGGCAATAGCTCCTGCTGCAGCAATGGCAAGTCCGCCCAATGCGATGAATAGATTGAACTGGAACTTTGTCTTCAGGAATGAGAAGAAAGCAGCACCAATCAGAAGGAATGATCCCGTTACTGTCAAGAGAGGCGAGAAGTTTCTGACGTGTTGTGCCATAGCGTTCCCTGCAACAGCAATGCCTGCCACAAAGTTCTCAGGTGTTACAACTGCGACCGCAGCGTATGCTCCCATCCAGAGAGTCAGGATTATTACGTACGCCAGGTAAATATGCCCGTGAAGCATCTTTCTCTTTTTGTCCTCCCACTTTCTTCCCAGAAGAAATGCGATAACAATCAAGATTGCATACACACCTATCCCAGCTACAGGATACTCCATTGCTCCAAAGACTAAGGCTGAGTAGTCTGTAACTGTGCTCAACGTCATCATCCAAGAGAAAAACATCATAATACCTAACAGAATCGCATCGATGGCGAGAAGTCCTTTTGATGAGAAGACATTCTTTTGGAGAATGAGGTACAAAGCACCAGCGCCCATGATTGCAACCAGGGTGGCTGAGAAGACGATGTACATCCTGTAAATGCTAACATTCCAACCTGTAAACTCTGACATCGTTTCGAATCCGGCGGACACAGCGAATAATACGAAAGAGATGAACCAAACTAACTGATAGATCCTCTTTCGACGTAGCCACTGTCTAAACAATAAATATGCGAACATTATAGCGACGATTGTGGCGATAATTGGGAAGATTGACATTATTGTCTGCACAATGAATGCACCCCCATACCATTTGGCACTTCAGAGCTTGATAATAAGTAATTACATAGTGGCTTTTACTGCTCTCATCCTAGCCACTGAAGAAACAAAGTGATGCGAAGACAAACATGCTCGATGACGAACATCTAGCAACTCGTGAGATATCCTAGTAATCCATCAACCACCCACCAAACGAGCTATGAGTTCAAAGAGGGCGATGTAGAAGTTTCCACTTGGTGGTCTCAGGAACTCCAACGAAACATGGAAGTAGGGTCGTAATACCCACGCCAGTTGAGTTCCCACAAATGCAAGTACAATACTTCCAATCATCATTGCTGGTACCCATTTCTTGTTCTCACCATGAATTCGACTAAACCCGTTGAGCAGATAGTTGACTGCAGTGAGACCAGCTAGTGCGAAGAAGAGAACGTTCAACAGGACTGTGAACGCATAGGTGGCAAATGTTCGCTCAGGAGTCGTGAGGGTGAAGAAAAGCGTTACAGGCAGGAATGCAATCATCATGATGGCCATCACAGTCACGCCGACCATGAATAGTACTGCCATCTGTCGAAGACTGAGTTCGCCTCCCAGAATCCCGTTTAAGACATAGTAAGTGGGCAATGAAACATAGAGAGTGATTATCAACAGCATTGGAACTTTGATGGCATCGTAGAGAATCTGTGTTCCTCCTGCATAAATCCCCATTACAGCTCCATACAGAAACCCAAAAACAACTGTCGAAACAGTTGCCACAGTCGCGTAATTCTTGAGATTCTTTTCCTCCTTGATGTTCTCGTAGACCGTGTCACGGTCTCGAATAAAAAGACTCAGTGTTTCAAAGAACACTTGTTGGTCCAACCAAAACACCTCCTTGACAGTACTGGACAACCTTACTATATTAGATTGCGACATGAGAGGAAATGTACTAAGCAAATGGTGGTTCAATAGAGATTATATTTGAAAAGTTCATCCAGAAGAATGATCACAAACGTACGGTGTCCTTGCTATGACCTGTTATTTCAAGAACTCACGCATGAAGGAGCTGCTCAGTGATATTGAGGTTGAACCAACAAAGGAGAACATCAAGAAGGTCGATGAGATTCTCCACGATATGCTTAGTGTTGAATATCCAAACTGTGCTGCCACTTGGAAGATGCTACGCAAGAAACTTGATTATGATGCTGAGGGATTCAAAGAACGACTCAAGAATTTAGTACACACTCGATTATAGCCCTAATTTCGGACCTAGGTGCATTCAAAGATTTTCAGCTATACTTTTGAGTAGATTTGTCAATACACAATATTGCGTTCAGGAGGTTCCGACAGTGGTTGTTGTTATTGTTCTAATACAGGTCAAAGCTGGAACAGCCAGTTCTGCTCTGGCTGAGATTGAGAAAGTCAAGGATATCCAACATGTGCATATGGTGACTGGACCATATGACATCATTGCCTACGCTGATATACCTGTAAAGGCTGGTTTTCGGAGACTAGTTGAATCCATTCATGATGCACCCGGCGTGGAGAGAACAGAAACCTGCATGGCAATCTAGCCTGCGCGTCACAACCAGTAGCATGCTAACCTAGTGTGCTAAAGGTAATAGTGTAGTATCAGATGGATTTCCCGTAGTGTATAGACCTGTCTTCATTGTGAGGTGATATTATGCAGCTTCTAGAAAATGTCCTATTCCATGGTTTAGTTTTCGCAGTGCTTCTTACGCTTTACTTGCTTGCTATCATGCGAGGACTCAATCCTCGGATATGGGCATTCAGTGATTATCCCAAAAGCATCACTGATCATGTACCTCCTCAGACACCAAGAGAGCGAAAGATAGCAGTATATACAGCCTTTCCATTTTTCATTCTCATCTTTGGGTTTCCTATCGCTTCAACAATTGTGCTAAAGGGAATCTATGGGGGCTCACTTCCTCTCTTGGATGCCTTTCTCAACATCCT
>JBHLOX010000028.1:0-23435 GCA_048940045.1 Promethearchaeota archaeon | reverse complement strand
GACCATTATGCTCGACACACCATTGGCATGATCAAGGATATCTGTAATTATCTTGAAATGAAGTATCTCGAAACCATCGTTGCTCCAGGAGTGAACGGGCGAGGTTCTGTCCGCGAGAGTCCTCAAGCCATTGAATCTGCTAGATGCGCTGGGATGAGAATTATGAATTCTTGTTAGCAAGAATTTCTCGTCCCTACATCTCTTTTTTACAACATTCTCTTCTGAGTCTTCTTGGTTCACAACTGATGTTCTCTAGAGTGTCTTCTTCCAAATGTGTACATCTTCTTTTTCGAAGCCAAGAGAATGATATAGCTTTGCTGCTGCTTCAGTTGAAGCAGCACCCAGAATGACAATACAAGTTGGATTGTATTTCTGAACGCGTCGGATTCCCTCTGCACAAACAGCTTTTGCCAGACCTTTCCCTCTATGATCCGGATGAGTGCCCACTGGTTCAAGTTCTGCCATTCTGGTTAGTGGGTCGATTCTCACCGTAACAAACGCTGCAAAACTTCCGTCTGGAGCTTCAACAACAAGATCGAGTTCGTCATTGTAAAATCTAGCTTCTGTATAAAGGATTGCCAGTTTCTCAGTCATGTTACAATGTGAGAATACTGTGTTCACAACCTCGCTGTAGGGTTCAAAATCCTCTGGCAATTTGACATGCCTAACAAGATACCCTTCTGGAGGTTGAAACTCTGGAGGCGGAAGGTCAAGTGGTCGTATCTGATTGTGCTCACAGAGTCCTCCATCCTCAAAACCAAACTCTCTGAGAATCTTAATCCGCGATTCAAAACCAGATGGCACCGGTGTACCAATCTTGAGCTCTACACCATCGTCTTTACTCGTTGATTTTCTTTGTTCTTCGATAGCTGGGATTATCTCTTTGACAAGTTTATTATGCTCGGGATGAACATTCATCCAAAAGACACCGTTAGGTTCCAATATCGTCAATGCTACCATATTGGGACCAGTGACATCAATATAATCCCAAACCCTGAGCTTGCTATCATCCTCTCGAATATCTTCGGAACCACACGGTCCATGTCTTTCATTTTCTAGTCTTGTTGGGACCCATGTATAGTGTTTTCCTGATAGTCTGAAGATCTCCCAAAGGAATCTCTGTGCTGATTCCAAGTCATCGTCGAAGCTGTAGTTACGTATTCTATATGACATTGGAACCCCGAAAGGCTTGGTCTAATTCTACAATAAAACTGTGTGCGTCTATGTGATATGACCTATCTAGAAGTCCCGCTGAACCAGAAAGTCTGATAGTCCGATAAGGAACTTCTTGTATTTATCATCCAGAGGTGGTTCTGCAGTTTCTAGTGCTCTTTGTCCGGTTGTGAGAAGTTCTATCATCTTCTTCTGTGTCGATTCAAGAGCACCAGTTTCCCGGAACAATTCTCTCACCCGCTCGATTTCGCTATCAGTGATTCCCTGTTTCCCAAGAAGACTGTCAATCTCTTTCCGCTGCTTTGCGTCAGCCTTATCATATGCTTCGAATACGAGTAAGGTCTTCTTTCCTTCACGGATATCTCCTGAAACAGATTTACCTAGCTTCTCCTCGTCCCCAAATGAACCAAGAATGTCATCTTGCACTTGGAATGCCTTTCCCACATTAATGCCAAACTCCTCAAGCGCTTTGATTTGAGATTCTGTTGCTCTGGCAATTGCGGCACCCATCATGAGTGATCTGTCAAAGAGGACAGCCGTCTTCATTCGGACCATTTGGAGGTAGGTTTCAGAAGTTGCGGTCTCATCAGTTATCATGTTCATCTCAAGCAGAACACCATCAACTAGATTCTGGAATGAGAACTCGTAAAGATCATGGAGATAGGCTGAGATATCGGGCTCCAGGTTTGCTGCTGTTATGGCTCCTGCACCCATATTGATTAGAGAGTCACCACCAAGGATAGCCATTGTCATCCCATGGTCAAATGAGGTTCTTTCATCCCGTGTTCTATCGAAGTACAAGTCTCGATAAGTTGCATGGAATGTCTTTCCACCTCTTCTAGTTTCATCATGATCAATGAGGTCATCATGTAAAAGGGAACCATTATGTAAGATTTCAACACAAATGGCAGCCTCGTAAAGATTCTCAGGAACAGTATCACCTTTGATGGCTTTGTACCCAAGAACGACTAAGACTGGACGAAGTCTCTTGCCACCACGCATGATGTATTCCTTGACATTGGAGTAGTATTGTTCGTGCCAATCACCAAGCTTGCTCACATTTTCAATCTTATTAGTGAAGAATTTGTCCAGAGTTTTTACAACTTTTCCAATTTCTCCCTTGAGACTTTCAAGATAATCTGCCAATAGTCTCTCCTCAACTCATCTGGCAATCGACAACCTATAAGAGCGTTTCTTAAAATGACGACAAGCTCATCATGAAATGTCGAATCGATCAGGAGCTCAAACAAGAAAGTGTTTGTTATCCACATCATCATTTCTACCTATGATGGCGAATGCTAGATTATCTGTAATTACTCGACTGAAATCCTGTAACTTTTCAGTCCATATGATGCTCAACTGATTTTTATCCCAGTTCAATATAACTTGTTCTCGAGAGTTGGCTCAGTTGAACTTCACCTTTAGAGATGTCGAGGCCGATGATGCACTCAAGGAGCTCCGACAGATACTCAAGACGATAGTTGATACTGAGGTTGCACAATACATCATTGAAACAGACCTCTCTCTTGTTGACTATCCTTTCAATGATCCTTCCAAGTATAGTGACTTCTTCCATGACTTATCAGATGACGCGAATCAACAGTGGGCCTCTCGGGTCAATAGCGATTGGGACTTCAGTAAAGTACCATTCAGAAGATCAAGTGACAGAATTGATGGGCTCTACAAAATTCTTAGAACCGGGGGTGCATACTCAGAGAACTATCCAAAAGGCAAAGCTCTCAAAATTGAAGATAAGATTCGAAGGCAATTTCAGAAAGATTCACCAAACTTATTGATATTCTCAATTGTGAATTTCGAAATCACTGATGACATGGAAGGTCAGGATTTCAAGGGATTCATAATCGACCTGGGAAACATTGGTGAGATATCATCCTTCTTCGAACAACTTGCGTGGGATGATCTGATATTTATTATTAATCCGAAATACTACATATTGTATGTCATCGCATTCACAGACACTGACTGATATTCTGTATCCGATAATTGAGTATGCGGACTGCATTTTCGTGAGTTCCAATGTGGGTTTTTTCTGACTCAGAAATCGAGTATGGCCTCCCTATTGCCCATAAAGTGAAAGTTGGAGAGGGTTGAAAAACAGGGTTAGAAAGTTAACCCTCTTTGACTGATGAAGGCAAAACTTTTCCCACTGTTTACATCATTCCTCTCGAGTTGAGTGAAGAGATAAAACATTCGCGGAGTTTAGGAACATGACAAACCCGAAAAACAAAGAGAACAAAATTAAGCCGAGTCCTTACAAGAGGAGTAAGGATGAGCTCCAACCACTAGTTGAAGACAATCCGGATGTTGATCTGATTGACATTAGCATTCTTTCTAAACTTCAAATGGACGGTCGTGCTTCTTTCAACATGCTCGCAGATGAATTGGGATTAAGTGTGGCTACAGTAAGTAAGAGAGTGAAGAACCTCGAGGACAAGGGAGTGATTCGTGGTTTCTCAGCGGTAGTTGCGTGTGAGAAGCTCGGATTCAAGGAGAATCTCTGGGTTATGCTGTATCTGGAACCTGGCGCTCATATTGACCGGATTGGAGAAAAAGTGAGTACGTTCCGTGGTGTGAAATGCGTTTATAGTCTCTTCAGTGACTTTGACCTACTTGTTCATCTCTGCTGTGCAACAAGCGATGACATTGACAATGCTATCCTTGAGATTGGAAAAATCGATGGCGTTGTCAAGGTCACTAAGATGTCTGTCTATAAGAAGATCAAGGAAGACTTCAGAGTTCAGATCTAAAAACTAGTTCCTCATTATGCAAGAAAATAAAATCGGAAACAGATGAAATATGTACCTTGCATCCCACATGGATTTGACAGCAGAAACTAACTGAGAGTCAATGAGTGGAATCAAAGAAATCCTTTCATCCTCTGACCACGGGTGAATCAGTATGTGAGGTTTTGGAAAAGGTATGATGAAATTGACAGGAGTTTATCTACACCTCAAAGGTACAGACAAGTATGACACGAAGCATCCAGAGTAGACTATCAGACTTCGGAGATGTCGAGGAAGAAACCTCTACGCTTAGTCCCAATGTTACAACTAAACCCTCAGTGAAGAAATCAAAGCCCAAGAGGATGCTTTGGAAGAAGACAACCAGCAATGATGAGGAGTGGGGTGTCATCAGCTTTGATGAAACAGTCCTTTTCGTTCAACTGATCAATGGTCGGATGCATGCCCATGGAATAGAGGCTGTCTGTAAGTGGTGTGAGAGTCCACTGGAGATTCGCCAAGAGTCCAAGGTGTTCTGCAGCGGAAGATGTGGTAGATACCAGGGTGAGTTCTCTCGAGACCTGAATGACTTCCTCCGATGGGAGGGCGTTAAGTCGTACACACTTCGGAAGATCGTGTCAGAGGTTGAGGCACTCGAGTTGGAGGCAAGAGACCTCGAACCCATTTCTTATGCTCCTCACTGGTCAATACTTTATGAGTATGAAGACGAGTCAGAGATAGAGGACCTCTCGAAAGAGTAATATTACCCATCGTGGATGGTTAGAAATCTTTGGTGAAAAACCATGACAGAAATTCCGATGGCGGATGCAGGTGCGACCGCTGGACCCAGACCGAAAGAAGTGACACAGGCTGGTTATCTACTTCTATTGGCAGCTATAACTGGTCTTATTGTCGGTACGGTAGAATACCTGATCTGGGAGGATGAATTAGCACTCTTAGGTGTGGTTCTCGCAGTTGTCGCATTCTGGTTGTATACCCAAGTTTTGAAACAGGACTACTCTGCTTGGTTGATGTCTGTGATATTCAACATCATTGCAATATTCCTCTATGCTACAGGATCAAACTGGCCGGGCGTAGCACTGAGTATCATTGTTTTGTTGTATTTCATAAATCCCAGCACGAAGGTCCACTTTGAGAACAGGTAATTTAGGCTGGTCATTCCAGCCTACCTTCTTTCTTTGCATGCTATTTTGTTGGATTAAGCTCATAAAGCAGAAATGTACGGTCTATGAACTCATCTGCGACATAACCCAAATTAGGTGCCCACTCTGTCACTCTTGGTCCGAGAAAGAAAACCGCTCTATCAGCTCCGCGGGCCTCGGCCAAATCTATCATCCGGGACATGATGTCTACAAATACCGACCTATCAGTCGCAAAGACTGTGAAGGCTGCAGTGGTTTCTTCTTGTCTCTGCCGTTCAATCAAGCAGTAAAGACCTTGCACTTTTCCAGAATCATCAACAACGGTTTTCACCACAGCATCACTTAGCAGGCGAGTCAAACCCTCCGGAGTCTTGAAGTCAAAATGCCATGCTAAAGGAAATGTTTTACTCTCCACAAGCTCTGGATTTTCGATTAGTAGTTCATGTAGCCTTTCAGGATTGACGTTCATGGGAATAATGCTTGGGCTTGGTTGTGAGTGTACTGGATATGGTTGGTAGATTCGGAAATATCCTGTCCTATCAGCAATGTGAAAACCACACTTTTCCGCGACTTTCATGGATGCCTCATTTCTAGAACTTGTTGCATACCAGAGATGTTGGATGCTCATGTCTCTAGCAAGTTCAATGAGTGCAAGTGTAACACTTGTTCCATGACCTTTTCCACGGTGTTCCTCCCTTACACGAAGTCCTTGTATCCATGCAATATTGGAACCGTCAAGTTTCTCTATGTTACCAATAGCTACTAGCTCTTCAGCTTCAAACACACCAAGGGTAATTGACAATGGATCTGATACCCATTTAGAAAATTCCGTTGGAACGTAATCATTGCCACTCCATATTGTTTCACACAATTGATCAACATGCTTTTGGTCTTCGAGAGATAGTTCACGAATTGTGAAGGGCATGAAACCTATTCGAAGATATGTTCCTTATGAATCGTATGAAGTACCCCTACGAGCAACTTCCAACTCTTCAGGGGCAAATAACGCTTGGCAGTTCTGGCACTCAGTTCGACCATTATTTGAAACTCAGAGTACCCTCATCATATATTGAGCCCCACAATTCGGGCATTCTATACACTCATCACTGGACATTCTTAAAGTAAATAGGAGACCCTTCGCATACCTATGCTTGCCCTGATATCAACGATTTTGTAAGACAAGACAGTAATGATGGTGTACATTAGAAACATAGGTTGTTGGATAACCCCAGCATCCGAGTTTCTTGTTGTCCTGACACCAGATCATCTCCTGACGAAGGTCATAATCTTCCGAGAATTTTCGGGCTAGGTCCCAAGCAATAGGTTTCAATACACCATCAACGTCTCTCATGTTTTGCACAACAATCGTGAGGTATGCTTTCTCTGACAACAGTGTCTTGAGACCTCCAATTACCTTCCCAACGCCTTCGATATACTCTTCATAATCCTCGATATTTCCGAGATCTTCGTCAGACTCACTATAGTATTGTCTAAGTCCCTCGTCCTCTCTGACCTTGTGTACTGATCTATTTCCACCCCGTGATTTCCTCAGCATGTTCCAATAAGGTGGAGAGGTTATCACATAATCAAATTGCGGAGCATCCTCACTGAAGTGCTGAAGAATTAGTTCTTCAGAGTTGGAAGCATCACCAAGTAGCAATGCTTGATGTCCACTACCAGAAACATCGCGAAGTCCAGTTTTTCCAATCTCAACAAACTCCTGACTCAGCTCGATACCTATCGCATTCCTTCCTGATTCGCGACAAGCCACAAGGGTACTTCCAACTCCGGCAAAAGGATCGATAATCCAACCTCCTTCCTTGGTGAAGTAAGTCACAAATCGTCTGACTAGTTCTTCAGGATATTTTGCGGGATGACTCATCTGCTCTCGCGACCTTGACCGAGGATTGATCACAAACCACGACTTCGTTGATTTTACCCACGACTTCGCATCGAGATCATTCAAGGTGTTTCTGGGTTTCTGAACCATTCTCTTCACCACTCATAGGTGGAGTGAAGGAATGTCATAAGTGTAGCTTCTGTTGTTATGATTGGTCGGGAATTTTTATATTTGATAAAAGGGGGAACTGATTCTATCAACGGAGTGAGTGGAATATGGTTAAGATTAGTCCATTCGTAAAGCTACTACGTGGAGAGTATGAACTCACTGTCATTCTCCTTTTAACCCGTCTTAGAGGGAAAGCGAGGGCAGATGAGATAATCAAAGCTGGCAAAAGGACAAAGACATTACCCGCTCTTAATGGAGCGCGGGTAGCAAGCGTTCGAAAGTTCCTCCTTCAGAATGACCTTATCAAAGTTGAGAAGGAAGGCAATGAGATAATCCACATTCTGACCAATAGGGGTAAGAAACTTGGCAGACATCTCGATGCAATCGCCAACTTCATTGTCAAGGACTTGAAATGGACTCGTTGATCATATCCCAGATTCGATGATTCTATTTATCCTGATTTCCACGAGGTCTGCACAATAGGAGGATATCCTCTCAAAGTCTAGAGTTAAGGCAATCTCAATTGGTGCACAAAATCTTACCTGAACATTCCAATCAATGGACCAACTGCTTTGATTTATACACCAAGTATTGCAGCTGCATTAACACCAAGTGCATAGTATTTTCCCCTGAACATGAACATCATGCGATGCCCTTAATTCGGGGATAGTCATGGCGTTCATGTACAATATCAGAGGAACATTGCGATGAAATCAATATGGAGACAGAAGAGTGGATTAATGGTTGGATTGATTATTGGGATACTATTAGGAGCAGGAGGTCTCATTTTCATTAGTCCACCTCAAGGTGGAGGTGTTCAAGGGACTATTACCACTGCTGGTTCCACAACTGTCTACCCTCTATCACAAATTTGGGCCATCGAGTTCAATATTGTGTTTCCAAGTTTGACAGTGAATCCTGGCACCGGAGGATCAGGTCTAGGTCAGTCATTAGTAGCAGAGGCTTTGATTGATATTGGAGCTTCGAGTTCTTATCCAAAGCAGGACTATATTAACGAGAATCCAAATGTTGAGGTTCTTCCCATTTCAGCAGATGCCCTTGGTGTAGTTGTCAATGAAGCTGTTAATGGGTCTACCTTCAAGATGGATTGTGACATGGTTGTATCTATCTTCCAGCGTAATATCACAACCTGGGAGGATTTCTCGTCAGTGTTTGATGTGACTGTCCAGCAGACGGGCCCAATCGATGTCTTCGTCAGATCAGATGCTAGTGGAACCACAGCTACATTTGCCAAATGGTTGGAAACAGCAGATGAAAACACAAATGTCAATGGTGCTGAATATGAATGGCTTCTCGGACATGAGGAGGCAATCTCATTCCCAGCTGGAATCAATGCTGTTGATGGTAATCCTGGTGTAGCAACAGGTGTTGAAGGAGATCAATCTGCGATTGGCTATGTTGGTCTTGCATTTATGGGTGAGTTGATTCCAGCAGACCTGTACAATCCTGGAAATGGTGAATGGGTCATGCCATCCATTGCAAATGCTGTCAAAGCAATTCCGCCCAATCTTTCTGACCCAAGTCAGAACATTATGAACTCTGAGATTGAAGGAGCATATCCAATCGCGAGACTACTATTTTATCTCGTCAATCGAAATCACCTGAGCGCACCCACAATTATGTTTGCTACGTGGTGTCTTGTTCAGGGTCAGAAATTCATTAGTACTGTCGGATATGTACCAATCAATGGTACAGCAGCACAAAGATACTCTCTCGAGGTTATGAAGTCACTCTCACCTTCTAAATGAAATTCACACTAGAGGAAATACTGGATGACCGAAATAGAAACCGAAACAATTGCGCACCAAACAAATGAGGAAGAGATGACTCTAATCGAGAGATTGAAACGAAGGATTATAACTCCAATGCACGACTTTGTCAACGCTGATAGATCTGGAAAGACCGACATGCTCGGGAAGGCTATATTGCTTATTCCAGCATTTGCGAGCACACTCATCATTATTCTAATTCTAAGTTTTCTCTGGTATGAGTCTACGCCCATCTTGACTGACCCAGCAGGTGGACCTGGAATTATCATCAGTCCAACCTGGGATCCAAATAGAGATCTCTATGGTATCGGTGTGTTCATCGTGGGCTCTTTGTTCTGTACTGCAATAGCAATTGGAATTGCAGTGCCTGTTGGAATCGGTGCGGCAATCTTTCTTTCTGAGTTCTGTCCTATGAAACTCCGTCAACCAATCAAAATGATCACAGAAATGATGGCTGCAATCCCTTCAATCGTCTATGGTCTCTGGGCATATGTTGTGATGGTCCCATATATCAAGAACGTATTTGTTCCTGCTGTACAGAACAATCCTCTCACAGCATGGATGCCATGGTTTCAGGGGGACACCAATGGTTTAAGCCTCTTGGCAGGTGGTGTTATCCTCGCTGTTATGCTCCTCCCAACAGTTGTGACCATCACAAACGATGCATTGCAGACTGTCCCAAGAAGTCTGAGGGAAGCCTCTCTTGCTCTAGGAGCAACTCAGAGTGAAACAGCTCGCAAGATTGTGATTTCAGCTGCACTTCCAGGGGTTGGTGCGGCGGTTGTTCTCGCACTCGGGCGAGCGGTTGGCGAAACCATGGCTGTCCTGATGGTCACTGGGAACTCATTGCAGATTCCCTATACGCTGTTTGACCCAACCTATGTCATGACCAGCATCATCACAAATCAACTTGGATATGCCTTCGTGTTTCCACTTTGGCGATCGGCACTATTCGCAGTGGGGCTTGTCCTCATGATTATGTCCATCTGCTTCACGCTTACAGCCAAGCTGTTTGTCCGTTGGGGCATGAAGACCAGGGGGTATATCTAGATGAGTGGAAAGAGTGAAGCACTGATCTCATATTTCAGAAGTGTAACTCAGTCTCGTCGCCATTTTACTGACTTTCTCTTCAAGATGATTCTTGGTATTGTTATTGTTATTGTCGTTTCTCCCTTCTTTCTTGTTCTCATTCAAGTTGCAAGCATAGGGTTCTGGCAGGTCTTTGGGAGTGGATCAGGCAGAGGTATCGAATTCTTCACCACGTTTCCAGGAGTAGGCCTAGAGGGAGGTATCAGAAACGCCTTTGTCGGGACCGTTGAGTTGATAGTCCTAGCAAGCACTGTTGGTATTCCCTTGAGTGTGTTTGGTGCTGTCTACATAACTGAGTACACGCAACCGGGTTGGGGTCGTGCAATCGTGGAGTTCGCTTCAGATGTTCTTGCAGGAATCCCCTCGATCGTCTTTGGAGCCTTTGGGTTTGCATTTCTTGTAGACTTTCTTCAACTGGGAATGGGCGTAGTAGCAGGTAGTCTTACACTTGCATTCATGATGATTCCTACCGTGCTTCGTACTACTCAAGAGGCTCTCAGGGCAGTTCCAATGTCTTTAAGGGAGGCATCACTAGCACTTGGCGCTACCAAGTGGTCAACAACTTGGAATGTCACACTTAGGGCTGCTTTTCCTGGTCTAATCACTGGCGTTCTACTTGCAATTGGTAGAGTTATGGGAGAAACTGCTCCGTTGATCTTCACTGCTGGGAATAATCTTTCAGTCCCAACAGAGCTTACAGGTTCTGGTTCTTGGGTTGCTTCGATGCCCTACACTATCTGGGCGTACATCAGTGACCCGAGAGAATACTTGCAAGCTAAGGCCCATGGAACAGCTTTGGCACTCATGATCATGGTTCTCACTGTTGATGTTGCTGCAAACATCATCTCACGGAAAGTTACTAGGAGGCTCGTCTAATGACTGAATTTAAACATCATATCGAGGTTTACAACCTCTCGACTTGGTTTGGAAAAAAAGCTGTTTTGAAGGACATAACATGCTATTTTGAAGATAACACAGTGACTGCAATAATGGGACCTTCAGGATGCGGGAAGAGTACATTGCTTCGAACTCTGAATCGGCTTAATGACCTTGTTCCAACATTCCGACGAGAGGGAAAAGTGCTCTTTAGTGGTCAGGACATCTATGAAACAGGATATAGTGTGTACGATTTACGAAAACACATTGGAATGGTGTTTCAGAAACCAAATCCATTTCCAATGAGCATTAGAGATAATATCACGTATGGACCAAGACTTCATGGAATAAAAGATGAGGATGAGTTAGATAAGGTTGTAGAATCCTCATTGAAGAAAGCCGCATTATGGGATGAGGTGAAAGATGATCTTGAGAAGCCAGCTCCAAATCTCTCTGGAGGTCAGCAGCAAAGACTCTGCATTGCTCGAGCATTGTCGGTAGATCCTCCTGTGTTGCTTGCAGATGAACCAGTTTCAGCATTGGACCCAATTAGTGCAGCAAAGATAGAGGATCTTATTGTTCAGTTGAAGAAAGACTACACAATAATCCTGGTCACTCACAACGTGCAGCAGGCGTTCAGGGTGTCGGATCAAGCGGCTTTTCTGTACCTAGGCGAGCTCGTTGAGTTTGACAAGACGAGAAGAATCCTTGAAGCTCCATCTGACGAGAGAACCGAGGCATTCATTACAGGACGAATAGGATAGGTGATAACTATGGGAACACGATTAGAGTTCTACTTGGATGAAATTGAAAAACGCCTAAGACAGCTGCACAAGCTTGCTGCTAAGTCTCTAAGCGATGCCATGAACGCTTTCAAGGAACTCGATCAAGGAATGGCTGCAAAAGTTAAGGAACTCTCAACTGAGATAGAGGAGCTTTCAGAAAAGATTGGGGCAAATGTGTTTGAAACCATAGGTCGCAGACAACCTGTGGCAAGGGATTTGAGACGGTTATCGGTTTACCTACAAATATCGCATAGTCTATTTCGTGTTGGGAGATATTCCTACAAGATTGCTCATATCACTAACCTTTGTGAGAATCTGGAACATTTCAAGGAACTCGAATCCCTCCCATTTCTTGCAGATCTTGCAATTAGGACACTAGACATAGCAATGAAAGGCATCCTCGATGAGGACCTGTCGCAGATAGATGAACTTGAAAAGCTGGAGGCTGAGAGTGATAGAGAAACATCAGAGATGTTCGAAGAAATCGCACAGTATCTCCGAGAGCGTCATGACATTGAGGAGATGGCATTGTACTACATTATCGTCGGTAGATACTGTGAACGGGCCGCAGATCAAGCATTCCTCATAGCAGAAAAGGCAGTCTATATGGTAACTGGTGAACGAAAGAAACTTGGATTGGCATACAAGGGCAAAGCAAGCCAAGCTCCACACTAATCGGAATATCTTAAATCACCATCATCAATTGAATGCGGGAGGATATGAAACCATGCCATCAGAACTTGCGTCAGATGTCGCTAAGATTGCTGAACACCTAACCAACCTCCACTCCCTCGTCACATCGGCATTCAAGCACGCAATGAATGCATTTGAAGATCTTGATGTTGATTTAGTAGATGAAGCAACAACATTCTCCAACCAAGTGGAGGATGCATATCATAAAGTGGAGGACCTTGTTTTTGATACTGTAGCCAAACATCAACCAAAGGATGCTGATCTTAGAAGGTTGATTACCTATGGAAACACCTCAAGTTGTCTTCATAAGATTGGTCGGTATGCAGGCAAGATTGCAAGGATTGTTGAGCTCTGTGATGGCCTTGATCACTTCAAGGAACTAGTTTCCCTTCCATATCTAGCTGAACTTGCGGTGTCAGCAATTGACCTAAGTATGCGAGCTGTGTTGGATGAAGACCTCTCCGAGATAGATGAACTCGAGAAACTTGAGGCTCAAAGTGACAATGAAACAGTAGAGATGTTTGAGGAGATTGCAGAATATCTCAATCGGAGAAGGGACATCAGCGAACTCGCAATGTACTACATAATTGTTGGAAGGTACTGCGAACGAGCTGCTGACCAAGCAATTAGAATCGCCGAATTAGCCATCTACATGATAACTGGAGAGCGGAAAACTCTTGGATTGATATACAAGGAAGAACCTGAGAGCATGTTGGACTAAGGGGAGTGGTTATTCATCTGGAGTTCGTATCTCTCTTACAAGCTCTTCAAAAGCATTATTGACGTTCTTGTTCTCCAATGCACTTGTTCGAATCCACCTCAAACCTCGAGCTTCGATGATTCCCTGAATTTGCTCCTCAGAAATTACTGATTCCAGATCGATCTTGTTCTCAACAACCACAACTGGAACATTACCAGCAGAAGTGTAAAGCGAGTTCAACCAGTCATCAATGTGCTCAAGGGTTTCGACACGTGTTCTGTCAAAGACAAAGAACGCTCCAGATGCACGGGAGCAGTACTGCTCTCTTAACGCGGCAAAACCTACCTGACCTCCTAGGTCCCAAACAACCAGTTTGTGTTTGGCTCCTTCGAAATCCACTGACTTGACATGAAGCATCGCACCAATAGTTCGACCAATATCAGGCGCAAGGCTGTCATACACGTAACGTTGAACAAGAGATGTTTTTCCTACTCCACTATCACCTAGGAATACAAGCTTATAGACAAAGTCCGGCTCGGTGCTTGCCACGTTAATAATCTCCTGCTATTTCTTAGCCTAAGTTGTCTTGTCACGTGACTTGTCTAGAATGTCACGAGTCATTTCTCTGAAAGCTTCTTCAACATTTGTATCTTCCTTGGCGCTAGTGGGAATTATCGGAACACCATGTTTTTCCTTCACGGTATCCCTTGCACCATCAGTGACTTGGCTCTCCAGATCCATCTTGTTCTCAAGGAGGACCAGTGGTATCTTTCCAGTCACAGTAAAGAGCGCGTTCAACCAATCATCAACACGCTCGATTGTTTCAGGCCTTGTTGTATCAAAGACAAAGAATGCTCCGGATGCGTTCATGTAGTATGCCCTTCGAAGCTGCGCGAAGTTGTCTTGTCCAGCTATGTCCCAGATGACCAACTTCACGACGGTATCATCGACCTGGATCATCTTCACATGAATGTCTGTGCCAATAGTAGCTAGATAATCGCCCTCAAAGCTGTCGTAGACATAGCGGCCTACCAGACTTGTCTTGCCTACCGCGCCCTCCCCAAGGAAAACCAGCTTGAACAGGTAGTCAACATTCTCTGGCAGGGTCCGTACACTCCACGAAACAGCGCCTTTGAAACTGAGAAACGCTATTCATCTAATAACAGTATCGCCCATGTTTACCAGAGAGTAGTTGCTAAACCAAAAGCCAGAAAAGGCGCACGAATATTCCCGAGGCCAAGGGTCGAGAATAATGCAGATTGGTACCTTCGCACGCAACAATGAGCAGGTCAGAAGCTCCATTGAGATGGAACCCGATTTTGTAGATTTGCGAATGGACTTAAATTTCAGTATTAATTTTGCTCAGGCGAAATATGATCTAAACAAGGCCGGTATCCCTTGCACACTCCATCTGCCAAGTAATCCTGATTGGAAACCCATAGAACTAAGCCGCGGCATTGTCCCATACATTGACTTGGGAAGACAGATTGATGCAGAAGTCGTGACATTCCACACTATGTTGTCAACTCTGTTCTATGACGATTATGACATCGACATCTTTCTGAAAGCACTACCTCTGGCTTGTGAAGCCTCAAAGGAGGCAGGTGTGACTCTAGCCATCGAAACACTGGGTCTCTATTATACTGAGACGCAGTTACTTTTCGATATGTTCCCGGAAATGAGAATGAATCTGGATATAGGACATGGTCAAATCTTGGCAAAGCGAAACCGTGCTTTTGACCACATCAGTACGTTCTTCGACAAGATTGCTATGATTAATGTTCATGACAATCATGGATCAAAGATGGTTGACGATGTTTTGAAGATGAAGAAGGAGAGGGAAGTTACTCAAGGTGAGATCCGTGAACTTGCAGTTCGTTATGACACGCATCTGCCAATCGGTGAGGGTGAAATTGACTTTGAGTCCATCTTCAGAGAACTGAAACAGCGAGGTTACGATGGTCGGTTCCTCATGATGTGTGAATGTCCCTCAGACTTTCCAATGGAGAGAGAGAAGTTCACCAAGCTCTGGTTAGCTGCCTAGCCTGCCTTTGCAAGTGATTCTACGAGCTTTAGAACTTCTTTGAGCCCTTTCTTGTCATTTGCCTTCTCATAGAATGCACGAGCCCTGCGTACTGCTTGCATTGCTTCATCAGGTTTTCCTTGTACAACGAAAAACCTGGCTTGCTTCAAACGTGCTGCCCCCATGTTACTATAGACCTCATCAGGATAATCAAACATGTCAACACTGATGACTTTCCCACAGTCTGGACAAGCAATAACTAAGTCGAGGTCTTCATCTACAGACTTCGGAGCTGCTGCGGGTGTAGGTTTAGCTGGTGCTGGTGAAGCGGCAGGGGTTTGAGGAGGAGGTTGAGGTTCTGACACTGGCGTTGGCGTTGGAGCAGGTGCGATTGGTTCCTCAGTCGGTGTAGGTACAGTTGTAGCTTCAAGGACTGGGGTTTCACCCTCCATCTCATACTGTTCAGGCATAATTGGAGCATCACCTACTGGGGGAGCAATAACAGGTTCTGGTTCGGGTTCTGGCTCTGGTGGCTTATCAACAAAGGCTGATTTCGATCCAAGAATCGACTCCTCAATTTGCTCCTGAGTGGGTCCAGCTTGAGGCATCAGATAAGCAGCCTCAGGCGGGAGCGGTTCACTACCTTCCATCATTGTGGGCGGGGGTATATCTTCTCCACCAGCCATCATTCCAGGACCCTCTAAGAGTTCTTTAACTTCACTAGCTCTAAGCATCCGCGTTTCAACAATCCCAGAACCATCAGCCTCGTCTATCCCTACGGTCTCGGCCTTTGCGAATGCCTCTTTTGCCTTCTCAAATTCAGATTTGGGTCTGGTGAGTCCTTCTGCAGTACGGACACGGTCTGTAGAAACAGAGCTTGGTTTGACCCATTTGTCATCTGTTGCTGTAGGTTGAGTTTCTGGTGGTGGTGGAGCTGCCACCTCAGGAACTTGGGGTGCGGGTGCTGTAGGAAGTGGTGCCTTCTCCTTCGGGGCTTCCTTCTTTATCAGCGAAGATCCACATCTAATACAAAACTTACGTGTTGGTTGGTTAGCCTTGCCGCACTTATCGCATGTTCGCACCGTGCTCACCTCAGACAGCTGGTTGATACACATCATAACTGATTAAGGTTTGCTGAATGCACCTTTCCACTACTTTTCTCACTTTGTAAAATAAGAGAATTGATGTATTGTCATCATAGGACAATCATGTCACCATAGCAATTAAGCGGAAATTTGATTTGATTTCTTTCCTAATAGTTAGCTATTCTTTCAATATTTCATTAGGAGGAAAATGTCATGGTATCCGGAGAAAGGAAGATCATGGCTAGTACTCAGTGTATCTTCCTGCTGGTCCTTCTGATGAGTCAAATCTCTTTACACATCGTTTTTGCTGAAATCAATCAGCAGGATGAAAATAGAAACAAAAGCATTGTCTGGGAAACAAGTCAACTTCCATACTACCTTGATCCACACAAAGACTATTCATCAGTTGGTTCACACGTAAGTTTCAATGTCTATGAAACATTGTACATGTATCCCTTCGACACCGCAGACACAACACCATTAGAACCGTTGCTTGCTGAAAGTCTTATGGTTTCATCAGATGGATTGACCTATACGATCACACTCCGCCAAGGCATCACATTCCATGATGGAACACCCTTCAACGCAACCTGTGTCCAAATGAACTTCGAACGAATGCTTGGTACCTTCGCTCCCGGTGGTCCAGTCTGGATGGTTGCAGAACATATTCTTGGTGGTCAAGCCATTGAGGATGCAGTTGCTCGCCCATATAATGTAACACTCCACGAGGAACTCTGGAACGCTTGGGTTGCAGCGAACGCAGCCGGAACCGGTGCAGTCAATGTAATAGATGACTACACCGTCGAGATCAAATTGGCATTTCCTTACACACCATTCCTAGCAATAATATCAAATCCAGGCTGCTCAATGATAAGCCCGACATTCTTTTTGATTCATGGTGGCATGTCGCCTGCAGATGAAAATGTCTACCTGAATAATCATACATGCGGCACGGGTCCCTACATGCTTGATGATTGGATTCAGGATGATAGACTATCAGTAGTTCTGAATCCAAACTATTGGAGAGAAGAAGAAGCATGGATGACTAATCCCTATGCAGGCTTCATCACAGAGGTCACATGGAAGAAGAACGACGACGCTATCAGTATGATGGAGAACCTGAAGGAAGGCACAACTGATAGTTGCTCTTGGTTGCCATCCAATGCCTATGACATCTGGAATAATGTGACCACTCGTGGTGAAGGTACGGAGCAGAGCCTGAACCAAGATATCAAGGTCTGGACAGGTCTGCCAAGATACAGCATAAAGTTCCTTGGGTTCAACATGAGTGACTGCCTGAATTACGATGGCGAAATCGTGCAGAATCCATTCCAATACTGGAACTTGAGAAAGGCAATATCTTACGCATTTGACTATGATGTTTTCATTGACACTATCATGAATGGAATAGCAACAGGGTTACAGGGGCCAATCCCCAAAGGTCTATTCGGACACGATGAAAACCTGTTCATGTTCACGAAGGATTTGAATGCGGCTGTAACACACTGGAACTTGGCTATGGCTGAGGGTCTGGATGATATCTGGGCGAACAACTCATACGAACTCAACATTTACTTCCACGAATTTTCGGACACTGAAGAGGTTTCATGTTTCTTGGTCAAGCAAGCTCTTGAGGAGATCATTGCAAACCCAGCATCCAATAATTCTTCTCTGCCTCTCACCATTAATGTACGTCCTATTGATTATTTTATTGATCTTTATGGGGAGGAACCCCCGTTGATTATCTCAGCCTTGGGTTGGATTCCTGATTACGCAGACCCTGATGTATTCGTAGTACCTCTCATTAGAAGCGAGAATGTATATCCAAACATGATAGGTCTAGTAAACTCAACAGGTGAGAATAGTGAGGTGTGGGACGTTGAAGCAGTGGATGGTTGGATTGATGCTGCTGCTCAAGAAGATGATCCTGCTGAACGGATGGCACTCTATGCTCAGATCCAAGAGGCCATTGTGGACCATTGCGCATATATCTGGTGCTGCCA
Source organism: Promethearchaeota archaeon (assembly GCA_048940045.1). Classification (GTDB taxonomy): domain Archaea; phylum Asgardarchaeota; class Thorarchaeia; order Thorarchaeales; family Thorarchaeaceae; genus SMTZ1-45. The sequence continues at coordinate 5,306 of JBHLOX010000028.1, read as the reverse complement.
ATACATCGAGTTTCATGTTGAAAGGCATGAGCTGAATGGTTATGTCTTCAACCCCATGCGTAAACCATACTTCTTCCACTACTACAAGTTGGGAGCACCGACACATCAGGTCATCCCAATTGAGGTGTTTATCGCATCAGGCATTGTGATAGGAGTCATAGCGATTGTGATTCTAAAGAAGTCATCCAAGGATTAGCTTTCTGTCGTACGTAACCATTAATCCATTCGATATTGAATGACCACTAAGATGAAACCGATTAAAAGTGCTATTCCTACCTGAAACATATACTGTGCACTAGCGACTGGCGAAACTACTCCTGTTCTCCACATGAGTGATGAAATCCCAATAATGAGAAAACTTGCAATTGATACAGAGGATTAATTAGGGGCATAGATTAGGTTTCCATTCTAAATTTGAGAAGGAGCTGGAATAATGAATTCCAACGATGAGTTACTTGATGAAAAGCAGATGAGATTCATGAAAAAACACTGGAGAATGACAATAGTATTTGCTGCAGTCTTTGCTGTCGCTGTGACTGTTGCAGTTCTTGTATTCCTCTGGTTTATTGAAAATGCACAAACAACGGCTCTTCTACCATCTACACTCGGAGAGTTCACTGTAGGGTATCTTATCACATTTATTTTGCATGTGATCTTCTGGGAACTTCTCCTTGTGGGAAGTTGGGTCCTTGTGATTGTCGTTGTGATATACCTCAAGTGGTACAATAAGCTTCCAGAAGAAGAACGGTTGGGTGGACCTAAACGCGGTTCGCGTGAAGAAGGCGATGCTATCGGTTTCCTGATCGGAGTGTTTTGGCTGATTATTATATGGACAAGTGATCGTTGGGACCTCGCCTTTAACGCATGGACGTTGACTGACTGGGTAATCTCATGGTTAACTGCAGTTGGTTGGGTCTTCGTGGTCTTCGGCATTCCCATTGGAATCTATTTCATCTATTGGATAATGACTGAGCGGGAAAAGGAAACTTAGCAACTTGTTGGTGGGCTAGTCGTCTAGCTAGCCCTACCGAATTTTTGTAAATGAGTGTCGGGGCATCATCTGTTTTCTGATGATTCTGTAAAGAATGACACCAAATAATCCAATTATCGAGAACGCCATCGTGTATCGTATGGCAAGGTATTCGAAAGTTCCTGAAAATGGCGCTATCAATATGTTGATTGCTTCAGTGACTATTGTTGCTCCCAGTATGATATTCAAGTACAGAAAGAGCCGTTCTTGGCGTTCCTGGAGGTCACTATTCTTTTCCTCATATACCAACTGAACAGATTCATGAACATACTTCAACTCATCTGCGACATTGTCAAGTACTTCATCAATTCTGAAAATATTTATCAGGTGGTCATTTAACGCCCGTGCATGCGCCCGCATGTTGACCATATCTTCTCTTCGAATCATAGCAATTAATTGCATGAGTGATCGATTGGTCTTTTCAATCTCTGCCTGTTTTTCTTCGATGTTGGAAATATCCTGCATTCGGAGGTCTGGAAGTTCATCAAGAAAACGCTGGATTAACTCCTGTAGTTTCAGCATTATGAAGATCACTCCACGCGCTCGAACTAGCGGAGGATCCATCACTTCCTCAACATACTTCCAATATTTTTCATACCCATCTCCCTCAATATAGAGGAAAGCACTGTTTCTTGCGTAAAAATGCAACTCGCTCGTTCGGTTTGAGAGATTGTTCTTTATTCGCCGATTATAGAGCTCATCATTATAGTCCGGCCACTGTCCACTATAGAGTGCTAGATATGGTCCTAAGTCTTTCTTATATCGCTGAATTGTCGACGCATCCCATTCTTCAACCTTTGGCTCTGTTTTGTCTGCTGAAAGAATCACATAGAAAGGTGATTCTATATCAAACATAATGCGGCCCTGTTGATTGAGGTCTTCGAAACTTGCCATCAACACCTTGCTTAGACGTGTTGAAACATTTTGAATGTCTTTAACATCAATTTGGGCATGACCCAAGTCTGTTTGAATTTTGAGGACCCCCAGCCATGTCATATTGCCCAGATTCATCTCTGCTATATGTTCCCAACATGTTTCGACCTTGAGTTCAAGTTTGTCGATCGCGGGATCTTCAATTAACGCTTGCTCAATTATTTCATCAATATTTGTACAGATTGCATCATCAAGTTCTTCCCCAACAAGATTTGCTTCTGCAAAGAAATTCACAAACCATCGGATATGTCTGACATAAATTTGAAGCTCAGTCTCTTCTTGTTGGTTCATCCATACAACCTTCCTAAGTGCTTCTTGACACTTCATTTATTACTTGCGGACCAACGTATCAAGTCTGTGTAGATGATGAGAGCAATGGTAACCACTAAATATGGACCACCAGAGGTCCTGCAAATCAAAGAGATTGAGAAACCAGTGCCAAATGCAAATGAAGTCTTAGTCAAGATTCAGATGACAACAGTGTCTATTGGAGATGTGAAAATGCGAGGTCTCGATCTTCCCACAGGACAGAAGATTGCGGCGCGTCTTTTCTTAGGTTTCACAAAGCCAAGGAAGGATATTCTGGGAATGGAGATAGCTGGTGAGATAGAGGAAGTTGGTGAAGATGTTACGAAATTCGAGGTCGGCGACGAAGTCTTTGCATCAACCTTCTGGGTGGGTCTAGGTGGCTATGCACAGTACAAGTGCATGCCTGAAGATGATATGATAGCAATCAAACCCTCAAACATGTCATTTGAGCAAGCGGTCCCTGTTCTCGGCGGAGGATTGACAGCAGCGAAAGTACTCAAGATAGCTGACATTCAACCCCAACAGAAAGTGCTAATCTATGGAGCATCCGGAAATGTCGGCACATATGCAGTTCAAATTGCAAAATACCTTGGTGCTGAAGTGACTGGTGTGTGCAGTACCAGAAACGTGGACCTTGTTAAATCACTGGGAGCCGATAAAGTGATTGATTACAAAACTGAGGACTTCAGCAAGAGTGGAGAGACCTACGATGTCATCTTTGATGCTGTGGATAAGCTCAAGCCTGAACAATGGAAGAGTTCTCTGAAAGAAACAGGCATTTACCTAAATGTCAACAAACATTCTGGAGGAGTTGGTAAGAGCAAGGACCACTTAGAATACATGTTCTTCCTGGAGAAGCTCATGGAGGAAGGCAAGATACAATCCGTCATAGACAGAACCTATACCTTCGAACAAATTCCAGAGGCTCACAAATACGTAGAAACCGGGCACAAGAGAGGATGCGTTGTCATAACAGTGGTGGAAAATAATTAGCTGGGTCGAAGAATGAACGTAAGCAAAATCAGAGAATCGGAAGAACTCTCAACAGCCGCCATTGCTTTGGTTGTGACACAGCTCTTCCGTTTACTGTTTGGTGGGTGTTTGAACACGGAATTGAAAAACCTATAATTTTGAAGGAGTTCTAAAATCCTTCTTCATTTCTTTTTCAGAATTTCTCTTGCTTTGAAAATAATGCTGATATATCTTAGAAATTGCAATCAGCACATGGATGAATTCTTCCCCCCAAATCAATCCATTCCTGAAGAACTGATTTTTGGAAAAGTAAAGATTCGCCCACTGAGAGCAAGCGACAATGAACTTGACTATAAGGCTGTAATTGAAAGTGGATTCAGACCAGAAGGATTCCCCAAAGAAGCGAATCTCAAGGAATTAACAGCTCACGAAAAAGATCATGATATGAAAAAGGAATTTACTTTTGCAATCCTTGATGTTGATGAAACAGAATGCTATGGGTGCATTTACATTAGACCAGTAATTCCATTTCTGAAGTTTGCATTCTTCAATGACAGAATCCTTGAAGAATTGCAAATACAAAAAAAAGATCCTGGTTTTTCTTTTTGGATAACACCGACAGCTCGAAAGCTAAATCTGTACGAGAAATTGTTAGAGGAATTGCCTAAATGGTTTAAGAGAGAATGGCCCTATGAAAATTGGTATATGTTGGGAATAGGACAATCAGAAAGGGAGATTGAAACCATTTCCAGATTAAAACTAAGTCAGACGTTCCTTCTCCAGATGGAAGATCAGAAATTCATTCTTTGGAAATTTATCTAGACCTCTCATTTCAATGAAACAATCGCTAATTCAATCATGTATTCGAATAGCCCAATCTCCTGATTCCGTTATCAGAATTCTTGTTGGGTGTAGTCGTTGCTAGTTACAAAACAGAACTCATGGAAACTCACGATTATTTCAAAAATGAGGCAATTAGATTCAAGATATTTTCATCCAAAATATGATTGTGAATTGTGAGAAATGTGTTTTCTATTTGGACATTTCAAGGATGTGTCACGAAGTGTGAAATCAGATTCTGAATTCGATCAAAGAGAGTTGCGTGCTTTAAACCTATATAATCTAATTCATAATCTCGCAGTTTTATCTCTTCTACCATCCCACTCATAAACATGTATGCAAATTGGGCGATATGAGATTCGTCTAGCTCATTAATTATTGTGCCATCTTCTTTGCCTTTTTTGATAACCTCTATCCAAGTCTCTCTGTTTCTCAGCAATTGAGCATAGAATTGAACCAAGTACGGTTCTTCAGTTTCATTTAGAAATTTCTCAAATCTAAGTTTTCCGTATCCTTTCTTGATTTTTCCAGCCCACTCCTTGAGAGAGATATTATTCTGGTTTATTCGGCTAAAGAACTCTCTAAGTATTGAAAATATCAATGGTTTAGCAATACCGTCTTCAAATGAAATCTTTGTCATCTGCATAAATTGATCAAAACCCGGTTGATCATTTGGATAGTTTTCTTCATTGTAATCATTTATGTCTTTAAATTGACGAATACCTAGTTCGAAAAAGATTGCATCTTTATTTTTGAAATAGTTATACAATGTGGTTCGACTAACAAAGGCTGCTTCCGCTATCTCCTCTAGATTGACCTCATCCATTGGACTTTTAGAAAAGAATTCCTCTGCAGCGTTTAGAATTGTCTGCTCAGTTCTTTCCTTTTTCCTAGCACGTAGTTTCTTCTTCTTTGGTGCCTTATCTTGATTGGTTGTCATATCATGATACTTTCTATCACCTGAGTTTATATATCTTTACATTAATAACAATATTTTACTATGAAACAAATATTGCACTCTTTGTAAAGATTTATATACAACGTTGCAAAATATTGTACTTGTTCATATCTACGAATGTAGATGGAGCGTGTAAAGGAGATATAAAAATTGAATTCGAACCATTTCGAGGATTTGAAAATTAACATAAAGATCAAACTCTCTGCGTTATGGATAACCCTGATGTTCTGTTATTCATATGCAGATGTTTTGGGATTCTATTCA
>JBHLOX010000156.1:0-5841 GCA_048940045.1 Promethearchaeota archaeon | reverse complement strand
AAACCAAGGATGTCATCTTCTCGGAGCCCAATCTCAATCGCCTCAAATACTGATTTGTCTGAAATTTTGAAGGTACTAACTACATCAGTTTGGATTGGCTCAGTTATTAGCATCAGTCTGTATAGATCCTGATATTGCATCTCACTGGTGAACACTGTAAGCTCAAAGTTAGGTTGCACAAAGAAAGAATCTCGATTCTCAGGGGATTCATAGGGTGTTCCTTTGAGGACGTTATCACCGACATCAGTCAATCTAACTGCAAGAAGCTTCTTCCCCCGGTAGGCTGCTTCAATAAGTCCTAGGAGAATTGGAGTTTCAAGAGATAGTTGAACTCTGTCATCATCTACTTGAATCCACTTCAACTGTTGATTCTCAATGAAGAGTTCACTTCTTATCCAATCCCTTAATTCCTCAACACTGACCCATTCTTCAGGAGTACTCTCTCTCAGTCTACAGATTGCCAGGTTGAGAGTATATTCAGTGGGTTGATCAGGTGTTGCCCATATTGCTCTCGTTCTCCCAAGTTGAGATAGAAGCAATCTCCGTGCAACATGTTGATGCTCCCCTGCGAATAAGAGATTGATCTTGGATGGGAGGACTCTATCTTCTTCTCCCACAGTGTACGCTCCCATTTTCCGAGCCATCTTTTGGACCAGTTCAAATCGTTCATCTGTCGGCTTTGACATTGGTTCCTTGATATGGTCGATTTCTCTTCTAGGAAACTCCCAAGAACTCGTTAGATGCACCTCTCTCTTCGCCAGATACGAAACGAGAAGAAGCATGTCAATTAGCAAAGTATCTCGTTCGTTTACGATATTCTTAACCTTCTTTGGTTTCTCTGGTTGAGGTTCAGGTTTTGCTTCGAACAGGTTTCTCAGATGAGGCATGAAGAAATTCAATATCTTGAACTCTGCAACTTCTCGACCAAACTCTGTTAATCTTGACATCATTCGTCTGATGATTATGCCCTTCTTCCGAAGGTCTCTCTCTGTCTGATTCAGTTGACCGTAGCTGTATATCTTTCTGAATGGCTTGAGTCTGTCATAACTCATAGCTCCCCCACTAAGAGTAAGGATTCCCAGGAGATCACGTTCGAGTTGGGAGAATGTGGCAAAAACTCTCTCTCTCTCTTCAGGCATCCTCATTTTCTCCGCAAGCATTTTGATGAGAGAGGAGCCACTGTCTTTCCCAGTAACATCGATGGACCAATACTGACATGCAACGAGTAAGTCCTCTCTAAGGATGTGTTCGAGTTCTTTCTCAAGAGTTTCTTTTGCCATTACCTAAACCAACCGCAAAATTGTCAGTTGCAAACAAGCGCCCAGCTTTTGAGCATTTAAGGAGCTTTTGGTTTTGTCAATTAGGTGACCAAATATAGATTTCATCTCATTTTGAAAAAGAAACAAGCTTATCTTCTCATAGTATGACCCGATTCTGGGTGAAAACTTGGAACCTACCCTTTGGAGTGTTAAATACAGACCGAAAGAGTGGAACGATTTCGTTGGCAAAGACAACACGATTAACCAATTGAAATCCTTAGCCGAATCCAAGGTTTTCACTAACATGATATTTTATGGGCCCCCAGGAACAGGCAAGACGGCTGCAGCCGAACTCTTCTCGAAAGAAATTCTGGGTGACAGTTTTAGCGCAAACTACAAGATCCTGAATATTCGGGATGTATGGGACATCCCTGTATCCAAAGCGAAGCGGTCAGTTCAGGACCTGGCAAAACTTGGACGCGAAGATAGATCGGAGTTGGATGAGTACATATCCGTTATCTATCGTGAGGCCAAAGCTGCACGAAGGGTCCGTGGTCGTTCAGGTAATCCAACAAGAGGGGAACTTCTGTCAGAGGCAATTCGATTCTATGCATCCACTGCAACAGTCGCAGATGAGATGGTCAAAATTCTGGTTCTAGACGAGGCTGATGCATTGACTTGGAGTATGCAGCAAGCACTTCGACGAATGATGGAGTTATATAGTGACTCTTGTCGATTCATACTTGTTACTCCGACACTCTCAGGCTGGAGTCCTGCAATCATATCTCGTTCACTGACCTTGAATTTCCCAGCATCCTCAGATAAGGTTGTTCAGAAACTAATCACTGAAATCGCCGCAGATGAGAACATAGCAATAGAGAAAACAGCTATAGATGCTATTGCTAGGGAATCGAAGGGAGATCTGAGACGAGCAATAAATCTACTCCAAATCACATCCACTGCAAGTGAGAATGTGACGGAAGATATTGTGTACGAACACTCTGAAACCCAACTAACCACAAGAGCACGTAATATTGTAACACTCTCCCTCGATGGTCAATATGAACCTGCGAGAAAAGAAATTCGAAAACTGGTCGCCATTGATGGGTATTCTCCTCAAGAGATCTGTTTAGAGATTGAACGAGACCTTGTTAAACGGCCATTCCATCCGGAAATTCTAAGCAAGATTCTTGACAGAGTCGCAGAGATAGACCATCGCCTTCTACAAGGAAAGAATGGGTTCGTTCACTTGGCGGCACTACTAGCTTCTCTTCGTGAAATTGCGGCTGAAGAAACCTAGTAGATTGGTACAATTCTATTATCTACTCGGCATCGTCACCCAATGCGTGTAATAGATTGGGAATGAGTATTTGTCGGTCATACAGAAATTCTGCTTTGAGTGAGTCTTGATTTCTTGATACCATCCCATTGTCTATTGCCATTGTAAGCATTCGTCTTACCTGACTCGGTCTACCAAAACGACATCTGAAAGAGATGAACTCGACAGCATCCTCGACTTGCACAGGATTCCCTTTCTTTCTGAAAAGATGCGTGAGGATAAGAAGAAGGTCTCTCCCATTCATAACCGAGTGGCCTCCGACAGCCTTTTAGAAGTTGCCATGTGCTGAACACTAGAGATGACAACGCGCCAACTAAAGTTAGTTCACGGGCACACAATCGCTGAGCTAGAGCATCTTCTGTATAATTCATGTGACCTCTTTGACAAAGATGTGACTTTAGAACATGAAGCACTGGGAGGTTGGTCAAACATCAATATCCAAGGGCGTTCCGATGACATAGACTTTGTCTTGAAATTACCTTGGGCGATTTCCTCTGGAGAAACAAATCCCTACTTGCATCTCAATGACATCAGTCTGTTTTTCAACAAACTAGGGATTGCTGCGCGACCTCTCTCTATGGGTCGGCTCTCTACTACAAAAGAAACCCCCTTCATAATCTTTGAATATGTCCATGGTGTCATCCATGATTCATTGTCCGATCTCTCAACACGCGAGATATTATCCCTCAAGGAATGTCTGCAGGTCTTATCCCGCCAGAAACCCCCAGGGCTCAAAAAGTACAAATCTCAATCTGATTACCTTCTTGCTACTCGTGCTCTGGTTGAGAATCATGTAGGGTTCTCCACCTGCTCTCAAGACGTGACCGAATTGATTGAAACATTCGATGATGTCTATCCCAAGGTTCTTTCATTCACTGACTCTGCTGGGGACTGGTCTCCGTCATTGATGCATGGCGACTTATGGATCCCCAACATTGTCTTCCAATCAGGCAACGTTGTTTTACTTGATTTTGAGGCCTGCGCATATGGAAATCATCTCTATGATCTAGCATATCTTCTCGAAACACCTGTCAGCACTACTGATAACCTCCCCCCTGGCCTTTCCCTTCCTGAAGAGATGGAGGAAGTAAACAGCTTGAAACCACTTGTATTGGCATTCCTTGTTGAATGGTCAATAGAGCGTCTTCTCTCAATGGAATCTGGCCTTGTTGAACCGAATTTAGCCACAGCGGAGAGCAAGACTGCTATCATTGAATACGTTCGTTCAAAGACCTCTAGGTTGAAAACAATCTTTCTTAGTTGAAGAAGTCCTCAGGAGGTGTTTCCCATATTCTCTCATCTGCAGAAGCAATTACATATTGGTACCCTTGTTCGGTAAGAAAGAGCTGGCGTTTTGCTGCGAAGTCCATATCTCTAGTGTCTTTTGTGATTAGCGAGTAGAAACGAGCAAAACTACCGTCAGTCTTTGGTCGAAGAATCCTCCCCAATCGTTGTGCCTCTTCCTGACGGGATCCAAATGTACCTGACACCTGAATCGCAACATTGGCATCAGGGAGATCAAGGGCAAAGTTCGCAACTTTGGAAACAATCAAAATCTTCTCCTCTCCTTCTCTGAATGCATCATAAAGACGTTGCCTCTCATCATTAGGCGTTTTGCCTGTGATTAATGGAGCATTGACTTCATCAGCAATCAGTTTCAGTTGATTTAGATACATACCGATGACCAGAATGTTATCACTCTCGTGATGCTCGATCAGCTCCTTAATCATGTCTATCTTCAGAGGATTCTCTGCTGCGATTCTGTATTTCTTCCTGTCTTCAGCCAAGGCATAGGGACGTCGCAGATCATCCGGGAGCTCAAGTCTGATTTCATAACATATTGCTGTAGCAATCCACCCTTGATCTTCCAATTGCTTCCAAGGCATGTCGAACCTCTTGGGACCAATGAGACTGAATACATCTTCCTCTTTCTCATCCTCACGAACAAGTGTTGCAGTGAGACCTAGCCTCCTAGTTGCCTGTATTGTTGCTGTGACTCGAAACACTGGTGCTGGAAGCAGATGCACCTCATCGTAAATTATGAGCCCCCAGTTTCTCGCCTCAAATATTTGGAAGTGTGGGAATTTATCCTCTCTTGACTTCCGCCATGTTAGTATCTGATATGTTGCCACGGTGACTGGGCGAATCTCTTTGTTGTCTCCAGTGTATTCTCCAATATCCTCAGGCTTTAGAGTAGTCTTGTCAAGCAGTTCTGCAATCCACTGTCTAACTGCAACGACATTAGGACATAGGATAATGGTTGAGGTCTGAAGTTTGTGCATCGCCCCAATACCCACCATTGTCTTTCCAGCTCCGCATGGAAGGACCACGACACCTGAACCTCCCTTTACGCCGCCACCAGCATAAAAGATTGCTACGGCATCCTCCTGATATGCTCTGAGACCCCACATTTTTCCTTCAAGAGTTACATCGCGTATCTCAAATGGTAGATGCTCACCTTCAACATATCCCGCTATGTCTTCGACTGGATGTCCAATCTCAATCAGCGCATGTTTTAGAAACCCACGTTGATTTGGATCGACACGAATCGTAACCTCATCAATTCGCTCTATGAGATACTCTTTGAGCTTCTTGTTTGCCCAAATTTCCTCGGCGAGATCTTCCTCCTCACATAGGAGAAGGAGGTCGGGGCCTTCCTTGTACAATGATAGCTGACCATATCTTGACATATAGTCAACAATCTCTCTTGTGATATTCCCCGGAATTGGATATTTAGCAAACTCCTCTAGTGCAGCAATCACTTCATCTGGTATCATTCCCATTGCTGCGGCGTTCCAGAGACTTAGCGGTGTGACGCGATAAGTGTGAACATACTCTGGGCTCTTCACAAGCTCAGCAAATCGAGCCAAAGAATCCCTTGCATCCTCGTATAGTGGATTGTCTACCTCTAGGAGAACGGATTTGTCAGATTGAACTATGAGTGGATTGCTTGGGTTTGCCATGTTTCATCATCATCTCGATACACGAGCTTTTGTCCTATCCGCACACGGAAAGCGTGAAACGGCGGAATGATGCGGAGATAAATCCTTCGTTGTGTAATCCCGCGGTGACCGTAATGCCTATATACTTCTGATCTTGAGCCCAAATCAATTGGTTAACGGAGGTGCAATGAACACATGATTGTAAACAGAGTAGAAACTGTAGTAGATTCCTGCACCTACGTTGAGATTGCCTGAATGGCATTCGCTGCTTCTGTGTGCTGGTTCATTCATTCTACGCATC
>JBHLOX010000155.1:1567-5859 GCA_048940045.1 Promethearchaeota archaeon | reverse complement strand
ACCTTAATCTCAAGTCGGTAAATAGAACTCGAGAAAAGTGGCACTGATAGTGTAATTGAATATTCTCCAGGATTACCAGTGGAGTTCATCTGCTTAAATGCACCAACACGTGTCACTGAAAATCTGTAAGCGACAAATGCATCATCAATCGTCTTGGTCGTTCCAGCTTCAACTAATCTCACTCTCAATGTGAACGGTAGATTTTCCACTGCTGATAATTCCGAAACAAATTCAACTGAAATCTTAATCTGTTCGACCTCAAGACGAAATTGTGTCGAACTCTCTTCATAATCGATTTTCGTAGCAAAGATGTAAAGCGTATAGTTACCAGAGTTCTGGGGATCAAGAGTAATCGTATATCCCCCATCTATCTCTTCAGATGAGTTCCAGACCAATCCACTGCTTGGTGTTTGGACAGTAACTATTGCACCAGATATGTTTCCACCTGTGTCTGACCGTGTGTAAAGTACAAGTATCTCATACCTCTGAGAATATGATATTGAATGAGAAGACAAGCCACCAGCTATTTGAATTTCAGTCTGGATTATTGTGGCAGTTAAAGCATATCCAGCATAATCAGTCTGATAGCCATCCTTGCTAGCAGTAAACACAATATCAAAGGTACCAATAGTCAAAGGAGTTAGCGTGACATTATACACTCCAGCTCCAAGTTCTTGAAATGCAGAGTATTCAATTCCAGGCGGCGGGTTCAAGACATCAAGAGTTGCATTTTCAAGGTCATTGCTGTCTTCATCCTGAAAACTCAATAGGACTGTGAAGTTCTGATCAACCGAAATGGATGTACTTGGGGTCAATATGGTGAGTGTTGTAGGAATTGCTGTCACTGTTAGCGTGAAGAAAATACGCCTAATCTGATAGTTTGTAAGGCTTGCTTCGACTACAATAGTAAAAGTGTTCGAAGTTAATGGAGTAAGTAATATTGAATATACTCCGGGGGTTTCGATTTGTGTTTGATTCCAAGTGATACCAACATCAGCACTGATAATAGATACATTTGCACCAACTAACTCATTCCCAGCATCATCTGTATAATTCACAAATAGACGGTAGTCTTTCCCAAATCCTAGAAAGTCTGCAGAACCATTCAATGACACTAGGAAAGTGGGTATACCTAGAACAGAAAGCAGAAATGAATCTGAATTACCTTGACAATACTGTTTGGATGCAGCAATTGTAATTAGATATCCACCTGAAAGAGTAGCGTTGAATTGAATACTATAGTTTCCAGAACCTAGAGGAGTAACTTGTGAAGTTATTGCTGACTGATTGCCAGAATGAATGACTTTAATCAATGCATCCTCAATACCAGTTCCATTGTACATTTCATAAAGGATTGTCATCTCATAGGTATCAGTAAGTCCCATCTCAGAGCTGGTTTCCACTGAGAGTTGTAGATTCGTGGGGATGCTCTGAACTATGAGGGAGAAAGAGCTTGATGCCCTTTGGTGGAATGGTTTGAAGGCGATTGTAGTTATTACATAGGTTCCCGGAAGACTTGCACTGAACTCCACACTATAATTACCTAATCCAGATTCACTTATGTTCCAACTGAGTCGTCCTACCGGTCCAGAGTAGACAATACTTGTTGCTGCATTAATCACACCGGTTCCATTAATCATTTCATAACGGAATGTTGTGTTGTAGGTTTCAGTAAGCCCAATCTCTATACTCGGGTTTCCATAAATTATGAGGTTTGTTTCAACATCATTGACAACTAAGACAAAGATCGTGCTGGCTGGTTCAGAATAACTGCCAGTAGCCACGAAGCGTACTGTGTACACCGTAGCTGCAAATGGCGTCATGGTCACGGTGTAATTTCCAGGCTCTCCACCAACTTCCGTGACTGCACCATAACTCAAACCGCTTGCTGGTGAAACACTGTCCACAGCGACAACAGCTCCACTAATTGGTGTGCCATTACTATACTCATAATGCACTTTTACAGACGTTGGTTCTTCTAGGTCCACTCTCTCTGAAAGATTACCCACAACTGAAAGAGAGCTCGTCATAGGCGAGAGTATTAGTGTGAGGAAGATAGTCTTTGTTTCATGATAGGGTTTGGTGAATGTTACATTGAGTAACCAAGTTCCCGCAGTTACAATGTTAGTGTCAAGATTCATATTATAAAGGCCCGGTGTGACATCTTCTGAAATGGACCAATATCCAGCAGTCCAGTTCACATTCGCTTCTACATCCGATGCATTTGTAACAGGCCACCATGTATCAGTTCCGAGGTGATAAGACTCAAATTTGAATTTCAGAGGAACTATACTTCCCCATTCAGAGGCTGTCCAAGGTGCATTTGGTGATGTGAGTCTTGTCACATTAGTAACATGAACCTGAATCTGACAACTGACATCATCGTAATAAACTCGTGACGCATTTACAACAATCACAAAATCGCCAGCTCCGGTTACAGATGTATCAAAGTCAGCTTCCCACCAATTCTGAACCGGGTTTGCAACAAATGATACAGATCCTGCAGACCAGTTACCTTCCATCAATGTTATTGCATCGAGAATCGGCGCATTTGTATCGCCATCAGTGTATCGAACCAATCCTTTGATTGATGCCCCTGTTTCTGTTGAAATCTCAGTTGGGTCAGCCACCAGATTCGCAGTGTGATGAACTTCGAAGCCAGCTCGGTCGTATGCAACCTCTGTCCCATTACTCCAGAATACTTCAACCCACCAAACTCCAGCAGGAGAAGAACCTGATGACAAAACTTGGGGATTACTGTATATCTGACCCAAGACTCCACCTGTAAGTAGTTCTGACACCCAAATCTCATCAGATGGTTTGAACCAGGTGATGTTTACATCAGTTAATGAACTAAGAGTCTGAGTATCAGTTCCAATTGTGACATTTGCACGAGTCGATTCTCCGATCCTAAAGATTGTTTCATCGGTCCAACCCCCATCAAGAACTTGTGATTTGATGGATTTTGCATAGTTTGGAGACTCCAGCTTGACCTCCCACCATCCAAGTCGGTCAATTATCGATGTAGGGACAGTGACATTCCCGACGCCGATTGTACATGAACTCGTGAGGTCTGTGAGGAATGGATCCGATACTGTTAGGTTCTTCCAGTCAGTTGGGAAAACAATCATCATCTCAGGGTCTTCATAGTCCCCGAGGTAGCCAACGTATGTATAGAATGTCAAATCAGAACTAAGGCCATGATCTACCGTATAGGCAACACCGAAACTAGTGATATCAGTCCTCCAGTTCGAATCTGTGAATCTGTGAGATAAAAGCCGAGTTTTGTAGTCAAAAGACACACTTGTGTTCGCTAAGAGAGAGACTGAAACTGGAGTGGTTACCCAGTACGATGCGTTAGTAATCGAAGCATAGTAGGTACCCATAGACCCTGTAAGTGCAGAAATTTCACCCCCAGTTGTGAACTCGAGCTGAACCTGTTCAGGTGTAGGAGGTGTTGCCTTAATGAACGAAACATCATCGAGATAGACAGTTATGTAAGCTGCATTTCCAATCCCGTCGGCAATTCCATTATTGTCATAATCATATCTTTTATCCAAATCCAACAGCCCATCTATAACTAGACCAATTTCAAAAACAAAAGATGTTGGAGCGCTGGGGATAGATATTGGTATCACTCCAGAATTGGTCCAAATACCCCTTTGTGAGAGTGTTAAAAGACTCATATTCCAGATAGTAGTACCATCAATTGAAACAGTAATGCTGCAATTCCCTGTAATTGCTTCAGGCACTCCTGGATTCTTGTCAAGGGGACCTCTCAAGTAAAAGTAATCAAAATTCAGAAGAAAATCTTCCGTATAAGGAGCATTTTGGATTTGTTGTGTCCATACTATACTGGTGCCGGCTTCATGTCCAAATGCATTCTGACCCACCTTTCCACCCTGACTTTCAACCATGACATATTGACGACCTGAGTCATCATACGCAGCAAGTTGGACATCATCGGGATATGTCGCAGTATCTGTGCTATTCGCACTCCAGCCTAACGGATAATAATCAATGGTACCATTGGGATTGACATTAACGCCAGGGTATCCTTGACTATAGGTTCCATTGACCGCATAGAGCTTTTCAAGATTCCAGACTGAAACTTCTGCCAAGTCTGCAACCCAGTTATGTGCCACATCAAGAGGTAAGTCATAATCAAGATTCTCAAAACTATCAGTTCGAGCAGAGATGGTTTCAGAAGCGGCATAACCAGATTGTTCGACCTCTACAGGATTGAGTAGACCATCAGCTGGAGCATCGTCAGCTAGTTGATATAGATTGTG
>JBHLOX010000155.1:0-1467 GCA_048940045.1 Promethearchaeota archaeon | reverse complement strand
GATGGCCTCAAGCCTACTAGTATGGTTAAAACTCATTGAAGTAGGTTATGTGTATTAATCAGGTTCAACTGGGACATCATCATTGATTGGGTACACTGGTAGAATGTATTCACCCTCAATGGCTTTGAACACTCGAATGTAGACTTCATCCTCGGATAGTTCAGATGATGTCAAAAGACGGACAAGCCTTGCGAGATTGAAAGAACCATCTTTCTCCTCTATTGGGATCGTCTTCTCAATGAACCATAGTGATTTTGGAAACTTCTTCTCTCCAACCTGATACCTTCGTACAAGACTACCATCCATGAGATCGTCAAACAGCCATTCTAAGGTCTTGGCTAGTTTGGCATCAATGACCTTCGCTGAATGCTCTGCCAAGGTGGCATCAAGCATCATTCCTATTGCCCGCGCATAATTCTTCATCTTTGACTCCTGTTCCACCGAAGGAGGGGTCACTGTTATGAAGGCACAAATCAGGTTCTCTGTGGCGACTGTCCGAATCACTTCTGATATTGGGATGACTGTATAATACTCACTTGTTCCTGCTGTTTCGAATTCTGCTCTGAAGTGCATTATCGCTGAGATAAATGCAGAGAGCATTCCCTCCTCAAAACCGCCCTTGAGAATTTTTGAGTAAATGGGAACACCGCTCAGTTTGTGAATTACGATAAAACCAAGAACATTCTGAGCATCGTTAAACCTATTCTTGAGCCCAACAGCTGTTAGATGCATCTCTCTTTTCCTTTTAGCACGAAATCTTTGTCCGGCAACCACAGCGACAATAATTGTGACACCAAGCCCAATCTCCCATGAGTATGTAAGAAGTGTTTGCATGATCTTGAGATTGGGATCAAAGGTGGGAACGAGAGCTGCACTGAAGCTTTGTGACATTTCGTGATTAGCTTTCTCGATGGATATTCTTACAGTATATGTCCCAGTTTCTGATTGGGGCATCTGAACGGTAACAGAATAATTTCCTGTAACAGTTTCTTCCATCACTGAATAGAAATAGATGGCATCACCGGGACGATAAACTCCAAGCGTAACATTTGCTCCAGTTACTGGATTATGTGTATCAGTTTCTGCAATCGACACTTCAATAATAAGAGGGGTGTTTTCCAGAGCGACGAGGTTTGAAATTGATCTAACCTCAACCGGGACAGGATCAACAAGAAATGATAGCACGTGAGATTCTGTTTCATATCCTTCCTGTGAGAAAGTAATCCGGATGTTATAATCCCCTGTAGCCATTGGAGTAATAGTTAATTCATAATGACCGTTTCCTGTGTTCTCAATCGATGCCCACTGAGACCCATCCTCAGTGATATTCACGGAGGCTCCATCTAACCCGGTTCCATTGTGTTCCATAGAGTAGAAGAAGTCGTAGTCGTATTGACGCCCATAGATTAGAGGTTCAAGTGGACCAGAGGGGGGATCAAGATTAGCGAGAGATTCTAGTTTAATAGT
>JBHLOX010000154.1:0-5896 GCA_048940045.1 Promethearchaeota archaeon | reverse complement strand
TTATTCCCTCAAGTTCATTTGAAACTCCGAGATAGTATAATGCTGTTGCAGAAATTTGAGGGTCTTTCGCAGAACGATTGATCAAGTTTCTCTTATACCAGAGATAGATTCTGCCATTTTGTGAACCACTATTGGTTTTGACATTTCCAGGGTGCATCGCATTTATGGTAACACCACTGCCCTCGAAATATTCAGCAAATTTGATCATTGAAAGTAGCTGAGCTGTTTTCGCAACACCATAACTCCCCAAACCGGTATGTCGACGTTTATTATAATTCGGGTCGTGTAGTCCTATGCCCCAAACAGCGAATCGATGGCCTTCAGAATTGACAAAGATGATGCGCGCTTTTCCTTGAGCCTTCAGTTTGTCTTTAAGCATATAATTCAGGACGAAAGACGAAAGATAGTCAACCTGAAACACGAGTTCATGGCCGTCTTCAGTAATTATCTTGGCTGTTGAATAGAGACCAGCATTATGAATTAAAACATCGATTTCTAGGTCTGATTCTAGAAGCTCCTTTCCAACTTTACGCACTTCAGATAATCGTGAAAAATCTGCAATCTTATAATCACATTCTACTTGAAATTCCCGGCGAATCTCTTTACATAGGGCAATCGACTTTTCTTCATTTCGATTAATGAGAAGGAGGTTCGCACCATGTGAAGCGTACTCTATAGCAGTTACACGTCCGATTCC
The DNA here is from genome assembly GCA_048940045.1 of Promethearchaeota archaeon. Classification (GTDB taxonomy): domain Archaea; phylum Asgardarchaeota; class Thorarchaeia; order Thorarchaeales; family Thorarchaeaceae; genus SMTZ1-45. The sequence goes on along the minus strand of JBHLOX010000154.1, from coordinate 5,199 downwards.
TGATGTAGCACCTGTGATAACAACTAGGCGTCCTTCGAAGTCATCAGTACATTCTTGTAGATTCCCACTTCCACCTCGCATCATTGCGTATATATTGGACCATTTGTATTGCTTCACATACTTTCTCTTACTCACGTGCATCACCCGTCTTCTTTATTTGGTCCGGAATTTTGGAATGCGAAACACCAAGAGAACTCTTTTTTAATATTCCTATCGATACAAATAGATAAATTGCTTTAAGTATAGTATGAAAATTCTTCTTATAATTCACTAGAAACAGCTATAGTTTCTTTTACCAAATCCTGGAGTGAATTGTAATATAAGACGTCCAACAAAAGAAGAAAGAATCCCTGAATGATCACACCTATTCCATTACCCACCAGGTATGGGTCTTGAAGAAAAACTATAATGACGATTAATCCAACAACTTGGTAGACAACGTCCAAGTAGATATTTTTGTAAACAGTGCTTGCTATTTTTCCCGCTGAGTGTTCCTTCTGTTTGAAGAGAACATAGGCTGCAATGACTGTATCAATTGTTCCCCAGATAATGGCCTGAAGTCCAATTCCACCAAGAATTGCTCCTGGTGAACTAAACAACAGGACTATCCCAATTATGAAACTACCAATGCTCCAGGTTAGTAGTCTTTTTCCCGTGGATCTTGATAATTCAATAACGCCAGCCACAGTAGTTTCTCCATTCAAATTCCTACAAACAAGACTCTCAAAGAAGTGAGCAACCAATTGATTTAAAGAGGTTTATCATAGCGCGAACCCATTTGTCTAGAATATCGAGGTTTGAATAGTTGTTCATAATCATTCTGGGGTTCTTCTTCCTCCTTTTTCGAATATGGATTGTGGAGTTCAAACTAGTAGATGAACTCCAGTTCAGACGTAGATACTTCAGTCGCTTCTTCTCGTACTACACTTGCCTCGCTCTTGTCTTTGGTTTAGGATATTGGCCATTCAATGTAATGGTAATGGTTGCATTTCCAATTCTTGTGGTGACTTCGATTTGGGACATTAACTTCATGCGACGGGTAATGTTTCAGGATCATTGGGCAACGAATAGAAGATGGGGTATTGTTGAAAGAATCACACTTCATCCTCCAGTTGTAGCTGTTTCTATCTACATGATTCTCATGGGTGCACGTAACTATATACAAACTCCAAATCTAATTCTGATGACTGTTATCATTATTGGATTGCTACTACCATTCTTTCTTGTTGATGTTAGGTGGACAGAACGCTATAGGTGGCCTCAAGCTATTCTTATCATCGGGCTATTCATAGCTTCTGGAGGTTCGTTAATTATTGCTGAGGCTCTCTTATGGGGTGTTCCAATTTGGTGAAGGAGAAGCTTGATGCAAGTCCATCCTTCATGGATTACTTCAGACATTCTCGTCTCCTTAGGATCGGTCTAGCTTTCAATCTCCTTTATTACTCAGGCGTTGCAATTGGATTCGTCGTCTTACTTCTTCAGGGAACTTACCTCGATACAGTCTTCAGTGTAGATTTTCGGGTCTTCTATGAAGCCGGTTTGGAATTCATAAATTCACCAGCAGACATCTACTTAGTCAATCCAAATGGACTACCCTTCAGATATTTCCCTTCTTTCGCGATGTTCATGGCACTGTTCGTAGGTGCACCAATGGTCAGTCTCTATTTGGTCAACATTACTTTGATGATGTTTTGTAATGTTGGAATAGTCTATTTTGTTTACCAAGTAAGTCTACAAAGAGGTGTCACTTTAACAACAAAGAACTTTGAGAAGACACTTCTCATTGTTTTCATTACTCCTCAACATATCATCAACATCATGTTTGGACAGATCACTCAGCTCGCAATCCTCTGCAGTATATTTGCATTGTTTCTCCTTCAATCTTCTACACATGATTCATGGAAACGCTTCATTCTGATTGGTCTGTTAATTGGAATATCTACTACTCTGAAGCCTTTCTTCCTTCTATTTTTCCCATTCCTATTTCCACTAACTATGACAGGTCGCTTTCAATTCTCTTTCCCAGTGAAGCAATGCGCAGGAGCATTAGCTGGTTTTCTCCTTTCCATGGTCCCCAACATTCTTTATTTCAGTGTATATCCAGCTGCGTTTGATCAACTCATCCAGGTGAATCTTTTCGAAGAACTTGCAGGACAGCATAGTACAAGTCTAACAAAACCCATCTTGGCATTTGTACCATTGCAGGAGCCCTTTATTCTCAAAATTGGCATCATCATAATCCTTGGAGGTTTCATATTTCTAAGAAGCTATGTTAAGTTTGTAAGATCACCTCTAGGAGAGAAGAACTATCTTCATCACTTCACAGACATGACCTTTCTGATTCTACTAGTTTATCCAGACTCATGGTTCCTATTTCTAGCAGTCTGGTATGCTTTTCTCGCTCCATCAATGCTTGAGTTATACGAATTTCATGGCGATAATCAAACAATGGATAGACTCTGGTCAGGATCCAACAATCTACTTGGTTTCTTCACAATCGGAATACTTCTCCATTACTTACTACTTGGATTCGATCCTATTATTCCAATTTGGCTGGTCATTCTCTATATCCTGTATCATCGTGTTTCTGATTCAGCAAATTCATTCAGCAAGTGATGAATTACTCTTGCCGCTCTTATTTCAATTGTTTAAACGAACAGGCTGGGTCTGACATGCCCCGCAAGGGTGCGTTGGTCGCACATCCTTCTATCCTTTCTCATTTCAAAATAAGACCTGCTGAGTTCTTAGCCTTTTTTCTAAATGATTAATAAGTAGGCTCAGGGTATCGAATGTCATATTCGCTTGGGAATCTGTGAAATGAAGACATATTTCTCTGAAATGGGAAGTCTGCCTTTTGATTCACAAATGGAGGAGAGTGGATGTTAGGATGTTTAGTAGAAAAAGGATCATTAAGACTGTCCTGATTGTATTCTTACTAGTGACAATTGCTGGTACGTTTTCATCACTACCAGCAAATGAAAACATGTTTTCAGATTCAGTTCCAGAGATTGATAATTCAGAGATTCAAGAATCGATAAAATCGTCTGACAAAGCCAATCTGGAATTGATGATGTTCGTACCAACAGCATCAAATGATGGAGGAGTATACTATGTCTGTCGAAGAGGTACCAGTTCAATTGCGTACTTTGGTGTATCAAATGTTCACTACTTAGTCGATGATGTGTATTTCACCTTAGAGTTCCCAGGAAGTAATCAGGTACTTCCAGAGGGTGAAAAACCCACAGGCTCTGTTACAAACTATTTCTTAGGCTCTGATAGTAGTCAATGGAGGAAAGGTCTTGCAGACTTTGAAGTTCTAAGATATCGAGAATTATATCCGGGTATTGATTTGATTTACAAGATGCATGATGGATTTCTCAAGTACGAATTCGCAATAGCACCTCATAGTAATCCTAGTTCGATTCGGATGAGATATACTGATGCAGATGAAATTAGTGTATGTGACGATCAAATCACTGTATCCAAATCTAACTCCTATTTCTCAGACACTGGGCTTTGGGCATTCCAAGATGCGGGAGAGATAGTGGAAATTGATAGTTCATTTCAGCTTCAAGATAGAAAGATAATTGGATTTACTATTGGGTGCTACGAAGAGTCTTGCGACCTCATCATCGATCCCATCATTCTCTACAGTACAGTCCTTGGAAACGACGCCTATGAAGTAGCTGAAGATGTTGAAGTCGAGAACGACTATATCTATATCACCGGCCTGACAGGTTCACCAGTTTTTCCCACGATGAATGCCTATAACTCAACTTACAGTGGAAATTATGACTGCTTCGTGACAAAGTTCTCACCTGATGGTCAATCTCTCATTTATAGCACGTTTCTTGGAGGGTCAAGTTGGGATTGGGCACACAGTCTTGCTGTGAAAGATGGAAGTGTGTATATCACTGGCTACACTGAATCGTCCGACTTTCCCACCATGGCTGCCTATGATCCGACACACAATGGCGATAAGGACTGTTTCGTTACCAAGTTCTCACCTGATGGTCAGTTTCTAAACTACAGCACATACATCGGAGGTGCGAGTGCAGATGAGGCATGGAGTATTGTTGTGGATAGTGGTTATGCCTATATCACAGGCGACACATATTCCTCTGACTATCCGACATTCAGTGCGTACGACTCAACCCATAATGGATTCTATGACTGCTTCGTCACTAAGCTTTCAATAGATGGTCTATCATTGGACCACAGTACCTTCTTGGGAGCAACATGGGATGATCTCAGTCGAAGTATTGCCGTAGAGAATGGCTATGTGTATGTCACCGGCTACACCTATTCTACTAATTTTCCAACATCTCTTGCCTATGACCCGTCACACAGTGGTGGTGATACTGACTGTTTCTTGACAAAGTTCTCTACTGATCTTTTGTCACTTGTCTATAGTACTTACATTGGAGGTACAAGTGAGGAAGAGGCACATGCACTTGTTGTTGAGGGAGGGTATGTTTACATCACTGGGTTTACTGACTCTGATGATTTTCCCACTGCAAATGCATATGATTCGATTCACAATGGAGGACAAGACATCTTTCTGACAATATTTGCACCTTCTGGTATTTCACTCGTATACAGCACATTCTTTGGAGGTGCTTACGACGATGAAGCCAACGACCTAGCAGTGGAAGGAAACTTCGTTTATCTAACTGGATTGACCCATTCGGCAGATTTTCCAATCTATAATGCTCATGATTGGACTCTCGATGGACCCTATGATTGCTTTGTCTCGAAGTTGGCAATCGATGGTCGTAGTCTCATATCTAGCACTTTCCTCGGCGGGTCCCATTACGATATTGGTGAAGGTATCTTTGTTGATAGAGGGTATGTGTATATTGCAGGCTTTACACAGTCTGACGATTTTCCCATGGTCAATGCTTATGATTCAACAGTTGGTTATGCTGGTGACTGTTTCATGTGTATCATGGCAGATGATAGTGATATGGATGGATTGACAGATCGAGAGGAGGCAACAATCGGAACCAATCCTTTGAATATCGACAGTGACAACGACAACTTCCTTGATGCATATGAAGTGGAATATGGGTCTGACCCCCTCGATGCTATGTCATATCCCGTAATGCCTCAGTCTTGGTATGATGCCATCTATGATGACCTAGACGGTAATGCGACATTGATTCAACAAGTGATTTCGTGGTTGGATGGAAATCATAC
>JBHLOX010000153.1:0-5982 GCA_048940045.1 Promethearchaeota archaeon | reverse complement strand
ATTCAAAGAAAAGGAATGACACATGACATACCCGTCTGCAACTAATTAATCTTTGCAAAATTTGCAACGATGCAACGGTGTCTCTACTTGCATACTCTAGTGCGAAAAGTCAACACGAAAAAGGAGAGCTACTGAGAGAGAATGCATCTCTCCCAGTGTGCGATTGAAACTGACTACTCTGTTGCCTTCTGTCGTTCTGAGCGTGAGAGGTTCTCTGGCTTGTAGATGATGACAACAAACACCACCAACACCATCACCAGCATGCTGATGATGCCTGAGGTGACACTTGCAGCCTGCCCCATGGCGGCTGTGAACGTGTTGAATGTCCCATGCCACAGGGCGGTCATGAGAACGCTCCCCTCAGTGTTGTTGAAGAGCCATGTCAGGAGCACAGAACCAAACATGAGCCCAATGACCCAGCTGATTGTCCCAAATGGTCCTAATGCAATGAGGTTCTCGTTGTACAGGAACATCGGAGCGTGCCATGCAGCCCAGAAGAGGCTCACAATCAAGGCGGAAACCAACGCACTATACCTTGCTTGAAGATGGGGCAAGAGGTAGCCACGCCAGCCAGTCTCCTCGCCAATTCCGTAGGTGAAGATCCACAGAACCCATGAACCCAGAAAGGTCAGGTATGGAAGATACAAGACCTGACCAAATATACTGAGGTCTGGCCAAGGCTGACCGATTGCCATCATCATGAATGCTGAGGCAATGTAGAAGACCCACACAGAGAACAGCGCGGTGATGATCCAAGCTGGCTTAATCCTCCACCTCGACATCCGACCGAGAAGCCCTCGTAAGCTATCCCTTCCGCCTCTCGCCCATGTCAAGATGAGCGCTGAGAGCATTGGACCATATGGCAACAGGTAATGTAGACCAAATGGAATCCCTAGACTGATGACTCCATAATACGACAGAGCCAGTACAAGAGCGAGTGACCATGTGATTCCATAGGCTAGTAGTATGTATGAAGCCACGACGTTTCTCTGAATCCATTCTCTCACCATACTAGATCTCCTCCTTCACGTGGGAGTTCTCTGCAAGCCTTTCAGGCGGGATTATAGCCTTATACCTTGCTGATGTTGGGTCTTTTCTCATCTGGTTGAGCCCGATACCCACACCATAGACATAGAGTGTCTTGCTGGGTCGTATTCTAATGACGACTGTCCCCATCAGAGCCTCTGAGTTGGCGTCAAGTTTCCTCCCTTTCTGCGCAAACGCTGCCTGAGCACCCTCATCGTCGAGTCCGACCAGATCTGCAGTTCCCCTGACCATCACCGTACCGTCAGGGATGAATCTCAGATAATGATGAGGGAAGGTGACGACCAGAGTGACATTGGAGTTCCTCTTGATGTTTCTGACCTTAGCTGACTTTGCCTGTGTCACCACATAGAATGCTAGTTCCTCTCCAGGTGGGGACATTACAAAGACGACTCCTGTTGAGTGAGGACGGTTCTTCGAGTCGACTGTACTGATGACAGCAAAGCTCTTCTTTCGTACCTCTCTTTCGACAAGATCAAAGGGTGACTCTTCCTGCTCTGGTTCAACCACACCAGTTGCTGCACCCAATACTGGCATTGCCATTACTCATCAACCTCCCCTAGTTGCAGGTTGTCCCACTCGGTTTCGGTGAGGTCTATTCTCAGGACACCATGTGTTCCCTTGAGTTCGAGCATTACTCCTTCGACGAACTCCTTGCTGAGAAGTTCACCAAGGGTTCCTTCAACGAGAACTGAGCCATCAACATCCTTTGGTTGTTCTAGACTCAGAAATCTCTTGGAGTCTAATTCGATTGAGAATGCATGTTTGTTTTCGCGATTAGTCATAATATATCACTATGATTAACCTGCACTCAAAGTAAGAAATAAGCTCCTCAAGCTCGATGCTGATTTTTCATAATTGGAGCTGAGATTTTTGTCAAAGAGCGACTTGACTCTCGAATGACGACCTAGGTATTCTGATGATGAATCTTGTTCCACCTGAATCCTGGTTATCAACTAATTCAATTGAACCACCATGAGATTCTAGAACTAATTTTGACAGATACAACCCTAGACCTCTCTCTCCTGACTTGGACCCTGAACCTCGCTTAAACAGGTACTCTCTTCTGTCTTCAGGGATGCCAGGCCCATCGTCACTGATGGAGATGACGAAGTCACTCTCCTCGAGAGAGATATCAACTCTGACTGTGGGTTCCGAACCAGCATATAGAGCCGCATTTCTGAATATGTTCTGCCAGACCATTGGAAGAAGCCTGCTCGCAGTGAATGTGGTCTTTCTCACCTCCTTCTCACTGAAGATCTCTATCTTCAGGTCTGGGTGCGTCTGTTGGGCCTCATGAGCGACCTCCTCTATGTGCTTCACTAGATTTGTTTCGGGCTGTTCAAGTGGCAAGGAGAAGACATGCAGGAGTTGCACCATCCTGTCGCCCAGACTCAATGACTGATCCAGATTCTCCTTGGCCTTCTCTGTGCTCACATCCACAAAAAGCTCAGCAAGCTCAATGGAACCCAGAAGAGCCTGCAAGTCGTTGCGTAAGTCATGTCTGACCAGCTGTGTATAGACCTCAAGCTCTCTCTGCTGTCGGTCTAATTCTACTGTCCGTTGCTCGACTTGACTCACATATCGTTCCAACGTGTAGGATGCTATTAGTATAAAGAAGGTCACAACGATTGCGGTTCCAATATGACTGTCAAAATCTGCTATTGGAATCCCAAAAATAACATTCACAATAAAGGTCATAGTTGCTATCATCACGATGCCTTGGAGAAGGACAACATAAGTACTAGAGAGCAATGCTCCACAAACAAGAGCAACAAGAATCCATACCATCAAGCGAGGCAGATCATTAGGTTGCCAGGTGGTCCCGAAGAGGAAGACGACGATTGGCAAAATAGTAATTCCTACCAGAGAAATGACCAAGACTACGTCATAATATCTGGTTCTTGTGCCTAAGTACACTATGAACACAAGGAGAATTGCTCCAAGAAAGGTGGGTGTACTGAATAACAGTAGCTCACTAGTGAATTGAGAAAATGCGAAGATTGGCATCGCTAGAAGAAGAAAAGATGAGAGAAGACGAGATTGTTGCCGTTTTCTTGTATCTTTGATTGATGGATGAGCCTCAATAAGCATGGAGAGTAGCTGCTTTGCCTTGTCTACGAATCCAGCTTGTGTCGTCAATTGGCACCACTCATCTGTTCTGAATATTTCTGTCCCTCATTTTGAAGATATAAGGAAAGTCCGTCTTGTTTATGTGCTCGACCCTCAATGATATGGTCGAATCAGACCCCCATTTTGTCTGAAGTTTGTTTTTATCCTTAGAAAACGGATGGATTGTGAATAAGGTCCCTTTGAACACTGAGTGATTATTATGAGGTCAAAGTCCACCACCACAGTATTTCTTGTCTTACTCATGGCCAGTTCTCTCTTTGTCGTCAACACAGTCCCGACAATGGACACGGTCACGTCCCAGAGACTCGAAAGACCACAAAGTACTCACACCACGAGCACCGGTTTCAACATCTCCCCGCCTTCAATCCTGGTCTACACAGAGTTTGTCGACGACCGACCTGGAGAGGAGTATGAGAACACCATGACGGCCATTAACAACACCTTTGGCATCGATTACCTGTACACCAATCTCACAGACTACAACAACCTCGATGCTCAATTACCCGGTAATGACATCCTGCTGATTCCTGAGCAGGAGAACGCAAACACGAACATCATGAAGACAGTCGGAACTACATGGGCCTCCACACTCACAACATTCGTGGATAGTGGTGGAGTAGTTGTGCTCCTTGATTTCGGTAATGAAACAGCCCCCGGACTTGGACTACATATCTACAACGCGTCCGGTCTCATGCAGCTCGGTCCAGTATTGGGCCAATATCCTAGTGCTGCGCTCATGGAGATGAATCGTCTTCCCAGTTCATTCGGCGATGCACTCGGTAGACAAGTCAAGTATCGATGGGTCCCCCGCAACAACACCTTCGCAGTTACTACCACGGATGGGACCATTGCATTTGCCGACTATGACACACACAATCCAGTATGTGTACACAAGATAATGGGTCATGGACATGTCGTCTTTCTCGGCTTTGATCTTTCAGACCCTGGTCCTTACTATGAACAGATAGTGGGTAACTCTATCCGGCTACCCAATCATGTGGTCTTCGATTACTCACAACACTCAGATTACACTTGGACAAACGAACATCCAGATGATTATTATGAGGACGATCACCCTGCAATCGCATTTGTGGAGGATTTAGTGGAGGCCGGATTTGCAGTCTCTCGGATGGACACATTGGATGCAGCCTTCCTCAATGCAAGTGATGTACTCGTCTGCCCCCTTCCAGAACAGTATATTCATGACTATGATGCTGGAGAGATAGCTATCCTCGATGCTTACGTTGCAAATGGAGGGTCGATTTTCATCCAGTCTGACTGTACCACCTTCGGGGACAACATACGAGCCCTAGCGAACAATTTTGGATATGACTGGTCCCGTGATACTCTTATAGACACTGATGATACCATGCGTTACTGGGTAGAGAGTCAGATTGCATATGAAGGCGACAACATTCTCTCCCATCCAATAACCTACAATGTATCACGAGTAGAGTTCTATGCCAGTGATGCATTCACAACACTCCCAGCAAACGCAGAGCGTATCATAGTGACAGACTGGGATATGACAACATGCTGGGGAGAAGGTGGTTGGTTCGATAACTGGCTGGGGGCGGATGGCCTCACACTGATGGCAGTTTCAGTATATGGTGCTGGGAAGGTGTCAGTGGTCCTTGATGGTAACTTCATGGACTTTGAAAGCAGAGACTATACTCGTGATATAGTTGATACCGATATTGATGGTGAGATTGACTATTATGACAGCGATAACGATGTCCTTTTGTTGAACACCATCCACTGGTTGGCCAATAATATCCCTGAGAATGACGCACCTCTACTGTCTGGACTTACACACATTCCAGCAAGTCCTGCCAACGGAGAGCAAGTCACAGTCTATGTTACAGCAACAGACTCCGATGGACTGGCCAACATCACTTGTCATTATCGTGATAACCTCGGTGTCTGGCAGAATGTGTCAATGACTCCTGAGGGCGGTGATCAATACTCAGCAATTATTGGGAACTTCAATGTCAGTGAAGAGAAGGACTACTACATTCGTGCATTCGACAGTTCCACGGACATGATAGAGTCAGTTTCTGAAGTCGTACACCTGAATGGGATCAACTACTTCCCAGAAACACCCATGCTATATAATCCCGGAACAACAGACAATGATGGTGTCTTCCTCCTCAACTGGACTTCATCTATCGATGCTGATGGTTCCATTGACCACTACGAGATTCAGGTGAGTAACCACAGTCAGTTCGCTACTACTCTGGATATAATCACCGCATACACAGATGACTACTTGATGACTGTGTCTGAGAATGACACCTATTACTTCAGAGTCCGTGCAGTGGATGATGATGGAACTGTGGGCTTTTGGTGTTTCCAGCAGTCGATCAATGTCGTCATCATACAAGGCCCAATTGTATCGACACCAGTCCTTTCACCTTCGGAACCTAAGCACGGAGACTCGGTGACTCTGAGTGTAGATGTGACAGACCAAGATGGTGTCAAGAACATCACCTGTTACTACAGTGTCAACTCTGGACCCTGGCAGAATGTGAGTATGATTCATGAAACCGGTGACACGTATAGCTGTGCTCTTGGTACTTACTTCATTGATGATATTGTCGATTATTACCTCAAGGCCTTCGACAACTCCACAAGTCACCATCCAACAACCACGAGCATCTATTCGTTTGAGATATTGAATCAACCGCCCACGGAACCCACTCTCTATGATCCGGGAACTACAATTACGGTGTCAAACCTGTTGGTGAATTGGACTGCTGGATACGACCTTGAGGGTGCGATTGACCACTATGAGCTTCAGATGAG
>JBHLOX010000152.1:0-5988 GCA_048940045.1 Promethearchaeota archaeon | reverse complement strand
TTAGCCCAAGCAAGGAAAATCGTGGGTGCAGAACGATTTCTCAAGAATGACTTCTTTGTGGATGATTTCAAGGACTTTGCAAATATGTATACCCACCTCATGGGATTCGAGTTATTTGGTCGAACGGTGGGAATCATTGGACTTGGACAGATTGGTTTTGAGGTGGCCAAACGTCTGCAGCCTTTTGGTGTTGAGATTCTCGTAGTGGACCCATATGTTGACTCTAGTAAGGTCAAAGAAGTGGGTGGTAAGCTTGTTGAGCTTGATGAACTCTTGGAGAAATCCGACATCGTTACTATACACTGCAAACCGACTGAGGAAACCAGAGGTATGTTGGGTGCCAAAGAATTCGAGAAAATGAAGAAGACTGCTATCCTAATCAATACGGCTAGAGCGTCAATAACAGATGAATACGCGTTGCATAATGCTCTGCAGAACGGTTTCATCGCAGGTGCAGGTCTAGATGTCTTCTCAATGGAACCAGTTGACGGTGACAATGAGTTTCTCGAGCTTGACAATGTTACTGTAATGCCTCACATGGGTGGGAACACTGTCGAAACTATTCAGCGCCAATCAAATAGCATTGTAGCTGGCATCCTAGCTTTCCTTAAAGGCGAGAAACCCCCGAACATCTTGAATCCAGAGGTCTTCAATTAGGGGAATAACTATGGTAGTTGCTGCGATAGATGCAGGTACAACCGGCGTTCGATGCATGATTGTTGATGCTAAAGGGGAAACACCTGGTATATCTAGGACATCGTGGGACTACATTACGCCGCCCGATCTAGAAATAGGAAAAGAATTCAAACCTCCCGAGTTCTGGAATCTTGTCTGTTCAGTAGTCAAAGGAGCAATCAAGAATTCTGGAATCAAGGCTTCTGACATCAAAGCTGTAGCAACTACTAGTCAACGTCATGGTCTAGTTCTACTTGACTCAGAAGGAACAGAACTACATGGTTGCCCAAATATTGATGCACGCGGGGCAATGACCCAGTACCTCATTGACGAATCTCTTGGCGACACCTACCATGAAATTACAGGGTGTTGGCCACCAATGATGTTCGCACCATCACGACTTGGGTGGTTCGAAGAAGAGAAACCTGAGATGTACAAAAAAATAGCACATCTCCTTCCCATTTGTGACTGGATATCATTCAGACTATCAGGGATGTACGTGACGGATACTTCATCTGCGAGTGCCACTGGTTTCCTTGATGTCAGGACCAACAAGTGGAGTGATGAAGTTGCCTCAGCACTGGACATAGATTTGAGCATCCTTCCTGATATACACCAGGTTGGTGAAGTGATTGGTGAGGTGACACCTGAAGCTGAAAAGGAGTGTGGTTTACCAAAGGGGCTCCCTGTCGTACAGGCTGGTGCAGATACACATTGTGCTCTTCTTGCAAGTGATACTCAAGTGGGCGAGATTACAGTTATAGCAGGAAGCACCGCCCCTGTGATGATGATTCTTGATAATCATCTCTGTGTTCCAGACCAGAAAATCTGGACGGGGACACACATAGTAGGAGGTCAATGGGTGCTAGAAAGCAACGCCACAATGACTGGAGCTGTACTAGATTGGGTCATAAAATTTCTCTGCGAACGATCTGAAGATCCAATAAAATGCAAACGAACAACATTCGAGAACCTTGATCAATTGTTAGAAGGAATCCCACCAGGAAGTGATGAAACCTTTGTCACTCTCGGTCCAAGTGTAATGGACTGCCAACAAATGATAGATGTGAAGCAAGCGCTGATGACATTTCCCCAACCAGCTCTTCCTCAGGTTGTTCCTTTAGACTCAGTGAGAATGATTCATGCTGTACTTGAGAATGTGGCATATGCGATACGAGGTAATGTTGAACAACTGGAACAATACAGCAAATCAATCGGTGTAAAGGCAATTGGGGGGATGACTCAATCGAAAACATGGCTTCAATTAGTAACCAATGTGTTGAATAGACCCATCGCGACTCCCGTTCAGTCTGAAGGTAGTCTTATGGGAGCAGCAATTTGCGCCGCTACTGGGGCTAGTTACTATTCATCTCTTGATGAGGCTACAAAAGGTATGATCCGATGGAAACCTACTTTCAGACCTGACAACCGTTCAGAACAATATGATCGATACTATTCGAGATGGAACAAGATAACGCACCAAGGTGATTGAAATGTACGAGAATGAGAAAAAGGATCTACTTGACATCTGTTTGGAGATGATAAAACACGACTTGGTCATTGGGTCCTCTGGTAATGCAAGTCATAGAGTCGGAGATCATGTTGTTATTTCGCCTAGCTCTGTTCATTACACTGAGATGACTGTTGACGATGTTGTTGTCATTGACATGGAAGGAGATGAAGTAGAAGGAACAAGGAATCCTAGTGTTGAAACACCGATGCATCTCGAGATATACAGGACTCGCAGCGATGCTCTGGCTGTTGTTCATACTCATAGTCTGTACACATCCGCCATGGCAATTCTTCATGAACCTCTGCCTCCAATTCTTGATGAAATTGTACCTAAACTAGGTGCCGGAATACGAGTTAGTAAGTATGCAATGCCTGGCACAAAACAGCTGGGCAAAAATGTTGTTGAAGTCTTAGAAGAACGAAGTGCTGCACTGATAGCAAATCATGGCTCAGTTTGTATAGCAAAGACATTGAAAGAAGCACTTTTTCTCGCAATTCTGCTTGAACGTGCCTGTAAGATTTACATGATTGCAAAACAAGTGGGCAAGCCAATCGAGCTCCCAGAGGATGTTGTTGAAGATGAGCAAGACGTCTGGGAGATGATGCGAGAATTCTAAGGTGATTAAATGGCAGGGTACATGGGTCAGATACTAGTTGTAGACCTGTCAAACGAGGAAACAAACACACTCAGGATTGACTCCTCTTTGTCGACACATTTCCTTGGCGGGAGTGGATATGCTGCACGAATTCTCTACGACCATCTTGATCCAAGTGTTGCACCTCTCGATCCAGACAACATACTCCTGTTCATGACAGGACCTTTGACAGGAACGCTTGCTCCTTGCACTGGACGTCACATGGTGTGTGGAAAATCACCACTCACTAATCTCTGGGGGGAATCCCATGTTGGAGGACACTTTGGAGCATTTCTGAAGTTCTCCGGATTTGATGGGATTTTGATTAAAGGTTGCGCAGAGAATCCAGTAACCTTGCACATCGATAATGGAAGGGTATCTTTCCTTCCAGCATTAGATCTTTGGGGTATGATGACCGGACCAACACAGAAAGCTTTAGGAGAAAAACTCGGTCGTGTTAAAGTGTGTTGTATTGGTCCAGCAGGTGAGAATCTGGTCAAGTTCGCGAGTATTGTCACTGATGAGCGAGTATCTGCGCGATGTGGTTTAGGTGCAGTAATGGGTTCAAAGAATCTCAAGGCAATAGCAGTTGGTGGTAAAGCCAAAGTGCCGATTCATGCTCCCGAAGAGTTTCGAGAACTTGCCCAAGCATCACGAAAAACACTTGGTGAAGCGATGTCTATGCTCAGTGACCAAGGAACGGTCATGTATGTTGACATTGCGATGATGTTCAATGATATGCCAATCAAGTACTTCCAAGAGATAGAGTTCGATGATGCGGACCTTATCAATGCGAAGTCAATGGAGGACATTCTCATTGGACGAAGTGCCTGCTATTCCTGCCCTATTGGTTGTGGAAGGAGAGTAACGGTTCCTGAGTATGAATTGGAGGATATAGGTGGTCCTGAGTTCCAGACAGTTGCATCGTTTGGTTCGAACCTATTGATATCAGACCTAAAGAAAATCGCCCTCATGAATAATCTTTGCAATCAATATGGAATGGATACGATCAGTTGTGGGAGTACTATTGCATTCACAACGCACCTCTGTGACATTGGTAAAGCTGACTATGGGTTCACCTGGGATGACCCTGACCGAGTCATTGACACCATCCACAAAATCGCAAAAAGAGAGGGCATTGGCGATATTCTGGCTGAGGGAGCTGTTTCAGTAGCTACGAAACACTCAGCGGAAGATCTTGTGCTTCACGTTAGAGGGATGGAGATTCCCAACCATGACCCTCGTGCATTCGCAGGAATGGCAACAGTCTATACAGTTGCCTCAAGAGGGGCATCACACATGGAGGGGGACATGTATTCTGTAGACATGGGTCAAGAGTTTCGGCAACTCGGGATTATAGCTGGTGACCGACTAGAGAATGACAACAAGGGCATGACAGCAGCGAGAGCTCAAGACTTCAGAGCATTCTTTGACTCTGTGATAATGTGTCATTTCGCAATTGTCCCGCCTGAAAGAATCATTGAACTACTGAATCTCGCTATTGGTTCTTCATACCAGCTTGAGGATATCCTGAAGATTGGCGCTCGAGCAGTCACCATGAAGCGACTCTTCAATCTTAAATGTGGTCTAAAGACGAATGACGAGAAACTTCCCAAACCCCTATTGACACCACACCCAGAGAGCGTCACAGATGATTTTGTCCCTGATGTGGATGCTCAACTGGATGAATATTATAAGTATAGAAAATGGGACAGAAAGACAGGTCAGCCCTCTGAAACAGCGTTAAATGAACTGGGACTAACGAATCTATAGTTCCTAATCCGGTAGCTTATTCCGTAGGTCTTCACTCAGAAGACGTTGGTGGTGACAATTCAGACAATTGAGGTCTTAGTCAATCAGATACTCCTCTTCTATGGTTTCATTATTGTTGGCTATCTGTTTGCTCGTTTGTCTGGAATGGGCAAGCTTGTCAATAAGCACCTTAACTCGCTACTCCTCAATGTTCTTGTTCCAATCCTAGTCTTCTATTCCTTTTTAACATCAACACCCTCTTCTTTTGTTGAGATTCCAATCTTCCTCATAATCGTCATAGCTATTCATCTTCTTGGACCTGCGCTGCTCTATCTAAGATTTCGAAAAGCTGAGTATAGTGACCAGACAAAGGGATCACTTTTCATCTGTTCTACATTCAATAACGCCCTTTTCGTACCTCTTCCACTGGCATTGATGCTCTTAGGTCCAACTGCGGTTCCATTCGTGATTATGTTCTCACTCACACAGATGACTCTCCTTGTCACCATAGGTTCAGCCATGGGCGCGACATTTGGAGGAAAAGAAGTCGGTTGGGATAAGGTGGCTAAAGATGCAATCACTTTTCCCCCCCTTCTTGCTGCAATAATTTCCATTGTTTTTCTGGGATTCAATTTTAGTCTTCCAGCAGATCTGGTTATGATCCTCTCATTCAACTCACCGTTGACCACATATCTTGCCTTAGTTTCAGTTGGTCTTGGTGTGGGAGTCCGGTTTTCTCTTGCTGATATGCAAACAGCCCTGAATGTTGTTGTAATCCGTCAGCTAATCATCCCGCTACTCGTTCTCCCCCTCATCCTGATATCAACGCTGTCCCAAATACCCGGTCAAGTGCTCATCCTAGAATCACTCATGCCCCCAGCTATACTGACAGTCATTTACGCTTCTGGGTTTGATCTAGATGTTGAGATTGCCTCAACAACGGTTACTGTTGGAACATTTCTCCTGTTGCCTGCAATCCCGATCATCTCTCTCCTCCTGGGGTAATCATTTGGTGCTCAAACTGAAGGCATATATCGATAGCATAGACATGAACCATGAAGTGTGAGTACTTTGAGCAAGCGTGACTCAGAAAAGTCCAGTAAACCTGAAGATATCAAAAAGTCGCTGGATGACATAGTGGAGAAGCTCGATCAAAATGCTGATGCAAGCAAAAGTTGGAAGAGCTCAATCACATCAAGACGAGATGAATGGGAGGAGCTAAAGAAGAAGATTCACGATCGGCAAAAAGCCTTGAAACAACTTGTTGTTGACAAAAAGGCTGGAATCATTGGTGTGGATGAGTTTGATACCAAATATAGGAAGATCCAAGACGAGCTGACCGAGTTGGAGTTTGCTGTATACAACATGAGACTTGGCACAAATGTCCAATAGCTCAACAACACTAGTCTGCCCT
>JBHLOX010000151.1:0-6075 GCA_048940045.1 Promethearchaeota archaeon | reverse complement strand
ATAATAAGGAGAATGTACAAAATCGCATCTAATTATCATATCAACTCTTGTTTCTATCTTGTTTTTGGTAGCTCCTCAATGGCTCGACTTTGTGTGTTTGCTCCATCAGATCATAGGCATTGGATGCATTTCATGTCTGGAAAAGCGATGCTACACAAACTTGTCAAAATGATGTACCGACGAGGAGGTCGGCTGTATACCCTGGGTCTCCAGAATACCGTCTATATCAAAAAATACCAACCAGAGGACTACAAGCGTTACAAAGAGCTTCGAAAGAAATGGGATCCAAAGGGGATGATGAACCCGGATAAGTTGACACACTGCAATATGTCATACACTCGGTTGAATCTCATGTTTACAATGAATGGTTATTTCCGAAGATTACAAGTACTTCTTCGGAGAGCGAAGAGAATTTTGCAAATACCCGTTGCATATCAGGAGGGAAACTTCTAGAATGTCACGATTCTTTACACCTGAGCTTGATGTTGATCCAGATCAAATAGTTCTCTGCAGTAACTGCTCGACATGTAGATGGACTTGCACCAGCTATGAGGAGTTCAGATCTGAAGCGTATTTCGCTGGTGGAAGACTCCGACTCTTGCGGTCATATGTGGAAAAACACCTACCTGTAGATGAGGGATTCATCAGAGCAGTTTATGCCTGCAGTACATGTGAGCAATGTGTCGAGAGGTGCCCCATCAAGGTTCCATATGTTAGAATAATCGAGGATGTTCGGAAGAAACTCGTACAACTCGGAAAAGGACCATATGGAAAACTGCATGTTATGGGAGACTTGGCTTTTAAACATAACAATGTATATGGCGGAGATCCACAAGAACGTGGAGCGTGGGTCAAGTCAGACACAAGGATTTCAGACGATTCTGAGTGGGGGTACTTTGTCGGATGCACCGCATCGTACAAACGACCTGAAATAGCAGACGCAACCTTACGTATGCTCAACTACTTTGACATAGAACCTCAAATCTTGGGGGCAGATGAGTACTGTTGCTGCAGTCCATTAATCAGAACTGGGCAGGTAACTCGACCTATTCACGAAGAGTCTGAGGATGGAGAAAATGAATATCTTGGTACTCTTGAAGCTGAGAAATTCATAATTCACAATGTCGAAGAGATAAAGAAGCGGGGTATTAAACACGTGATATTCTCATGCTCGGGATGCTACCGGACAACAACTTTAGACTGGCCTAAATTTTATAGAGAAAGACATGGAATACTTCCATTCTCCACTGAACACCTCACACAGTTTTTGGCTCTCAAGTTAAAGAAGGGCGAGCTCAAGTGGAAAGGAAGTTACCCAGAAACAGTGACCTACCATGACCCCTGCCATCTTGGACGGCATGTTGGAGTGTTTGATGCACCACGAGAGATATTGAAGAGTATTCCTGGAATCAACTTCGTTGAAATGGAAAGGAATAGACAAAATTCAGTTTGTTGTGGAGCCGGTGGAGGGTTCAAGGCTGGTTTTGGAGAGAATGCCATTAATGTTGCAGAGAGAAGGCTGAATCAGGCACTAGAAACTGGTGCCACAACCATAGTTTCTTCTTGCGTGTTCTGTAAACTAAACTTTCTTGATGCAGTCAAAAAACGTGGTGTTGATATCAAGGTTCTCAATATTGAAGACTTGTTCATGAGCTTGATGGGGCTTGGTTAGACTACCAAGTCATCAAGCAAATGATTGTTAGATCGGATTGAGTACATCATTTGAAACAACCCATCCATCACATTAAATAGGGAAACCAAGAGCCTGAAGCCGAGTCCAAAGGTGAAACTACCAGTGACTAACGCTATTGAGGCAATCGAACTCACAAGACGATATGGTTACAGAGTAGCTTTGAGGAAGGTATCACTAGAGTTTCCAATGAGTGGCATCCACGGCCTTTTTGGTTCCAATGGGGCAGGTAAAACAACGCTGATGCGCGTTATATCCACTCTTCTTCGTCCCCACGGTGGTTCTATCTCAGTCATGGGATTTGATCCACAGGAAGAACCTGAAGAGGTGAAAAAACGAATCGGTCTAGTGGGTGACAAAATATTACTATATGACGAACTTACGGGGATTGAGAATCTCCGATTCTATTCCAAACTATATGGACTCGAATCTGGATTCTTTGACTCCCGAGTCGAGGATTTGGCTCAACGATTTGCTGTTAATACGTGGTTAGAAGAACCAGTGAAAAACCTCTCTACGGGTCTCAAAAAGAGATTCGATATTGTTCGAAGCCTGATTCATGATCCTGAGTTACTGCTTCTAGATGAACCATTTAGCGGACTAGATAAAGACACGACTGAGGACTTTTGGGAGTATTTGAATGAGAATAGAAATTCAAGAACAACAATTGTGACAACTCACAATCTGGCATTAGGTGCTGATTTGTGTGATGAATATGTAACCCTCAGAAAAGGCATTGTGGTGAGTCAAGGTCCCATCTCTGAGTTTGACCAGACACTCTGAGGTGATATGATGACTTCAGGTCTAAGCGCCGCACTCGCAATCGCAAAGAAAGACATTGTCACACAGTTTCGTAAGAAGTTTGAAGCATTCTCGATGTTTCTTTTCGCACTTATCGCAGTTCTTGCATTTTCATTTGCAGTGGTTACAGGAGGCTCAGTGCCAGAGGAGATTGGGAGTGCACTACTCTGGGTCATAATATTTTTCACAGGCATGTTTGGGTTTGCACCCATTTTCCTATCTGAGTCAGAAACTGGTACTCTGCGAGGTCTTGCGACTGCACCCATACCTGCGTGGTCGGTATACCTTGGAAAGGTAATCTATGGATTCTTTTTGATGGGGCTCGTGGAAATATTCCTCGTTCCAATCGTTACGGTTCTTTTTGGATTTTCAATTCTTAGTGACTTACCACTAGCACTCTCAACTCTTCTTGTTGGGACCTTGGACCTTGCAGCTGTAGGTTCTATGGCGTCAGCTTTGACAATGCCTTCCGAATCAAAAGCGACGGTGTTCCCACTTGTATATTTCCCAACTGCAACTTCAGGTCTAATGATCCTGATTGAAATCACTAAGATTATCGTCCTGGGACCCGGACTGATTCCTGTGTTATTACTATTCGAAATCCTTTTGGCGCATCTGATAGCAATGTTGACGCTTTCAGCATCAGTCTTCCATTTTGCACTTTCACCTTGAATCATAGTAATTAACAAAACCTTCATATTACAAGTTGCAATCTCGGCCAACAACCCGAGTTGAAAATCTGTGAGCAAAATCCGTTTGATATTCCTCGTACTCGCATTCCACATATCTCTACTTTATGTATACATGACTTGGATTTTCTCGCCGCCAGATGCAATACTTGGTGAAAATGTACGTATCTTCTTCCAGCATGTGGCTCCAGCTTTGGTTGCCTATGGATTGTTTGGTGGTACATTACTCTGCGGTATAATGTACTTGTGGAGAGGGAATCTGAAGTATGACATTCTTGGAGGGGTATCAATCAAACTTGGGTTGCTATTCACGACAATTACCCTACTAACAGGAATGATCTGGGCAGATGCAGCCTGGGGATCTCCATGGAATTGGGATCCTCGAGAAACAACCACTCTAATTTTGTGGGTGGCATACGCATGTATTCTTGCATATCGTGCATCTGTTAGTGATCGTGAATCAAAAGCCCAATTCGGATCAATATTTGGAATAGTAGCTTTTCCAATGGTGATATTGAGTTACCTATCAATACGAATCTGGGATACCTTACATCCTATTGTCATTGAACCATCTGGTCTTCAAATGGAATTTGAACATATGATGACTCTCCTAGTTGCAATGATAGCGGTCACCATGATTGCCTTAATTATGGTTGATTTGTCATACAAGGTAGATTCAATGGAAGAGAAGTTGTTGAGAATCAAAATTGAGAGGAGCTAGAAAAATGCAGCAAGTCGAATTATTTACAGTAGCCATAATTCTATGGGGAGATATTTTCTTATTCCTGCTTTATCTAATATTAAGAATGAGGAGTATTGAGAAGCAACTCAAAATTGTAGAATCACAGGTCGAGGGAGACCAGTAATTATGAATAGGAAGACTCGGATGGCAGGAGTAGCAGTAATACTTGTGGCTACAATTGGTTTTGTAGCATTTGTGATGCTGAACCTCTTTGTTGATCCATAT
Organism: Promethearchaeota archaeon; assembly: GCA_048940045.1. Lineage (GTDB taxonomy): Archaea > Asgardarchaeota > Thorarchaeia > Thorarchaeales > Thorarchaeaceae > SMTZ1-45. The sequence goes on along the minus strand of JBHLOX010000151.1, from coordinate 1,928 downwards.
CTGAGTGTGGATGCTGTCGTTGAAGACCCTGACTCATACATGGGTCGAACAATCCAAGTAAAAGGAGCATACCAGAACGGGTCTTTGCTGACTACGATTGATAATGTGACACTTGTCATGGAAGGCGATATTCATACAATTACTGTGCTGATACTTGGAGAAACTCCAAACCTGATAGATGGGCAAGATATCGTAGCAATAGGACAGCTCCAATCGGCGTATCTCATCCATGCCACAGAGATACTCACTTCATGTCCAAGCAAGTATGAAGCAACCACTACGTCATGAAGTGGTCATTTCCACTCGTCTCCAAAACGGACCTTCTGACCAACTGGTCGAGGTTCATGTGTCCAGCTTACTGGATTTCGAACCAGAGTTGTTGCTAGAAAAGCCACTCGTTCTCCCAATTGTTCAGCCATGGCTAACGCTTCGGTATCTGCCCGAATGTCTCCAACATTCAGTGCAAACCCAATTGGCCAATACACTCCACCAGGAATTATCATCTCTTTGACTAGCATGAAGAATATTATTTGAGTCAATGCGAGGTCTATACCAGATCTACGACCAACAACTATGCCCGCACCTACCTTTCCTTCAAGCTGCATAAAACGACCTGTGCGGTCCATGAGATTCTTCAGTGGCGTCGCAACAGATGCATGGTGATTAGGAGACCCGAAGATAATACCATCTGCCGCTCTCATTGTTTCTGCAAGCCTATTCAACTCGTCATCAAGCTTGCATTTCCCAGTCTGACTGCACTCACTACAATGCTCACAAGTTTTGATGTCATGATATGAAAGATCAATATACTCAATAATAGCACCTTCTTTCTCTGCAGCCTCGAGTGCCGTTTCGACAAGTATTGCTGTGTTGCTACTAGTCCTTGGACTTCCAGAGATTCCTAGAATTCGTGTTCTCAAGTATTACACCCAGTTACAAGCTTTTGACTTCAAAGACCCTCTTAATTTTTACTTTTAATATACCAATGTTGAAATATTTACATTATGTAACTCCATTGGATGAAACATAGAGTATTACTTACAGAGTGAAAAGGTAATCTGTTCATTTACAGACATAATTTGTATAGATCATGAATTTGCGACCGCAAGCATTTTGTCGATGCGATTATTAGAGAGGTAGTCGCAGATAAGAGAAGTAGGGAGTAAGAGTGAGTAAACAGACCCCGATGCAACGGCAATACCTCCAGCTGAAGAGACAATATCCCGATTGTATATTGATGTATCAGCTTGGAGATTTCCATGAGATGTTCAATGAGGACGCGAAGATTGCCAGTAGAATACTTGATATTGTCCTCACAGCCCGGGGAGAAGGTGTAGACAAGTGGCCAATGTGTGGTGTGCCAAATCACTCAGTAGATGGATATATAGCTAAACTTCTGCAGGCTGGACACACTGTTGCTATAGCAAGACAAGTTGAGGATGCTTCTCAGGCTAAAGGACTGGTTAAGCGTGATGTAGTTAGAGTAGTCACTCCAGGTACTGTCCTTGAAAGTACAATGCTTGATGACACGACCAACAATTACCTGGTTGCTTTGGTCCAACACGAGGACCTAGTTGGTATCTCAGCTGTCGATGTGTCAACCGGAGAGTTTCTAGCTTCTGAGTTCCAGGCTCACCTTGAAAGCGAAACCACCTTGAACGAGATTGGAAAGTTCTCACCAGCAGAGGTGCTCCTACCTGATTCTGCAACTAAATCTAAACTCCGGATTAGCCTCGAGGAACTTGGCATCAGAATAACCTACAGAAATGATACTGACTATTCTGCGAGGACAGCAGAGGAACGTATCAAAGAGCAGTTCGGTGTATCGACTCTTGATGGATATGGACTTACTGAGAAACGTGTTGCTCTTGGAGCTGCAGGTGCGATTCTTGCATATCTAAATGATGTACTCAGGACCGGGGCAATGA
>JBHLOX010000027.1:16451-24445 GCA_048940045.1 Promethearchaeota archaeon | reverse complement strand
CTTGAGATTCGAGAGATGCTCGAAGAGATTGGATTCTCGAAGGTGGAGCTCTATGGTCAACACTATCTTCCACGACTACCATACTCTGCAGACTCAGAGCGCATGGTGGTCATTGCACATCGTTAGTTTTCTTGCTTAGCTGCCATATAGTCCAGCTCGTCCTCTGAAATAGAAGGGTCGAGCTGAGGTATCACGAACGAAGAGGTCTCCCTCGATATATCCAAAGAGCATGCCACTCATCAGACACCGAACCAAGATTTCTCGTACTGTTTCAGGATCAATCCCTGTACGGACATGTAGGTCAGAAATAGTGACTTCCTTCTCAACAGCTGCAATCTCGAGAACCTTCTTTCTAATCCGAGCTCGTTTTCTCGTGCCAGGATAAAACCCAAGCCCTACTGCTAGCAAACCAAATCCAAATAGAGTCATTACTAGGAATATATTCTGAAACCAAATGGTTGCCAGGGGACCAATTAGAGTATACATTATAACCCCCATGATCAGAAGCATCAATCCGACACAGATTCCCACGAATGCAAGAACATCCCTACCTGTACTATACATATATGCCATAAGACGCATGAGGTCTAAGGACAGAAATATTTTGCCAAACTTCTTCGTCTATCGGTAATTCCCCTGTAGAAATACTTTTAATCATCCACTCGCGAGGTCGCGCTAGCCACCGGTGAGGCCGCCGGTGACCCCGACGAGTTCTCTCGTGTGAATATTCGCAGTTGGGGATATACTATCGCACAGAACCACGAGAGATACAAACTGAATAATAAGGAGACATCCTGATGGTTAAGATCAAAGAGCCGGATGCAATAAAAAGGCTCATCCTCTCAGACGACTACGAACATAAGAGAATCATATCTATCAGCGCACATATTGACCATGGCAAGACTACTACCACAGACTATCTGATGCGTCGTGCTGGTCTCATGAGTGATGCTGCTGCGGGACAGGCATTGATGACTGACAGCGATGAAGAGGAGCAGGAGCGAGGTATCACAATCTTCACCTCAGTCGTGTTGCTCAACTTCGAGGTTGAGGGCGAGGAATATCTAGTACAGCTCTCAGACACACCCGGACACTTGTCATTTACCGGTGAGGTTTCTCGAGCACTGCGTGCCAGCGATGGTGCAGTCATTCTTGTCGACGCTCTCGAGGGGGTTATGACGCAAACGGAAACTAACATTCGCCTTGCAGTTGGTGGAGAAGCATGCAAACCTGTTTTGTTCGTGAACAAGGTAGACCGGCTCATCAACGAATTAAAGCTCCCGCCGGCCAAGGTCTATGAGCGTATCGACATCATCATTGCAAAGGTCAATGAGCTGATCAAGAAAGTCGCACCAGAGGGATATGGAAAAGACTGGAAAGTCAATTTCCAGGAAGGAAGTGTCGCCATCGGAAGTGCAAAGACCGGTTGGGCTTTCACCATGAAGACGCTCGAGAAGAAGGACATCAAACCCACAGTTGTCTTTGAGAAGTACAATGAGGGTGACGAGATGTGGCTCAGAGAGAATCTCCCTCTGGATGATGCACTCCTCGAAATGATTGTGAAACACCTACCTGATCCTAAGGAAGCGCAACAGTACAAGATTCCAAGGATTTGGAAAGGTGACCTTGATAGTCCTGAGGGCAAAGCTCTTCTGAACGTTGATCCAAATGGTCCTCTAGTAGGAATGATCACTAAGATATTTGTTGATCCGAAGAGCAAGAGACCAACTCTTATTGGTCGAGTATTCTCAGGCACAATCAAGTCAGGTCAGGAAATTCAACTTGTAAACATGCGTCAAAACGCTAAGGTGAAGCGCCTTGGTGTCCAAGAGATTACTGACATCCTAGACATGGCAGAGGTGCCTGCTGGCAACCTGTTCTCAGTCTTCGGATTCATGTGCCCAAGTGGTGAATCATTTGTTTCACCAGGTTCTGATTTGAAAGGCTTTGAAGCCATCGAGTATGTGAGTGAACCTGTCGTGAGTCGAAGCATAAAGCCCGTTGACCCACAAGACATCGCCAAACTTGGAGAAGTCGTTTCGAAATGGATTATGGCTGACCCGACTGCAAGATTCTTCCATGATAAGGAGTCTGGTGAGTACAGACTCGATGGGATTGATCCACTACAGATTGAGATTCTGACTAAGCGTATTAATGAACAGGTCAAGATCAAGGTGTCCGAGCCAATCATCGTGTACCGTGAGAAGATGACTGAACGTGGTGATGAGTTCCACACGAAGTCGCCTAACGGTCACAACAGGATACGAATGTATCTTGAACCACTCGATGAGAAGACAGTCGAGCTGATCAAGAAAAAGAGGATCACTGCTGAGATGCCAGCTCGTGAACGGGCACAGATTCTTCGAGATGAGGCTGGTTGGGATGCTAAGGAAGCACGTAAGATTCTAGACATCTACGAATCATCGATGTTGGTCGATGCAATGAGTGGTGTCCAAAGATTCGACCGCATCTTCTCGTACCTTCAGTCAACCTTCAGAGAGTTTATTGAAGGTGGACCAATTGCTAAAGAGCCTATTATGGGTGTGAAGGTAGTTCTCACTGATGCAACAGTTCATACAGACCCTGCTCATACAGGTTATAACGAGGTAGCAACAATGGTCAGCTCTGGTCTGAACATGAGTTTCCTTACGGGGAGACCAGGTCTCTATGAGCCAGTCCTCAACACAGACATAAAAACGCCACCCGATACACAGGGTGCAGTCATCAAGGTTCTGACTGGACATAGAGGTCAAGTCGTTACGATTGAGGGTGAGGAAGATGTTGTTGCTGTTAAGGGTACACTTCCCACAGCAGAAACAATTGGTATCGCTGATGAGTTCCGGAGTGCTACAGCTGGTCGGAGCTTCTTTGGTTATGAGTTCAAAGGATTCGATCCCTTGCCAACTAACCTGCAGGAGGAGATTATCCTCGAGATAAGAGCTCGCAAGAACATGCCTGCAGAGATGCCAAGTCTGAGCTCATGGAACAGATGGGTCTACAAGCGAACCTAACTCTGCTCAGAGATAGAAGGGACATCCAGTTGAATGTCCCTTGTCTTTGCTTTTTCTTTAACTTCTTCTTGAAAGTGGATACACTTTTGACTCACTTCGTATGGTGATTTCAAGATTGAAATGACACTTGACCCTGTAGAGCTTCTAAGGACCCTGGTTGCATTTGACACAAGAAACACTGACGAAATGAAAGCATCTCGGATATGTCCTGAGTACATTAACCAGATACTCGGTGAATTTGGATTCCAAACCGAGATAATCGAAGAGGACGGTTACACAACCTCGTTTGGCCGTCGAGGTCATGGTCAGTTCAAGATTCTATTCCTTGCACACTTCGATGTAGTGCCCTTTGACCCAAAGAAATGGAAGACCGACCCACTGAAATTGACAGTCGATGGTGATCGGGCAATTGGAAGGGGCACCTGTGATGACAAAGGGAACATAGTTTCACTCCTACTCTTGGCTGAGAAGCTTGCGGTATCAGACTTGCCTTGTACTGTTATGATTGCTGTATCCGGTGATGAGGAGATTGGTGGACGGAAAGGGGCTGGAGTCTTGAAGGAGCGACTGATTAAACAGGGTCTCTTCCCAGACTATGTCGTCGTGGCTGATGGATCAGGTCAGGACATAATCCACAGAAGAAGGAATATGCTTCCCACCATTATCCATGTTAAAGAACGGTTAGAACGGATCAAGGGTCGAAAGAAAACACTGAAGATAACCACAGAAACCTATGGCAACGAATCGAGGCATAGTGCATACTTACGCTTTGGCGTAGATCGGCATGCGATGATTGCTGCCTCGAAATATCTTGACCTCAATTCTCAAGCAGTTGTACAATCAGTTCAAGGACCATTTTTGAAGAGTAACATAGTTCCTGACTTCGTGGAAATGGAAGTGATACATCCTGACCCAACAGGTGCTCAGTTTACCTATGATGCCAATCTGACAGATTTAATGCGATCAATCCTTGCTATGTCTCAAACTAAGTTCCCAACAGCCCCATCCGACAAGGGGACGAACATATGCCCCAACATTCTGTCAAAAGAAGGTGACCTTTGGCGACTCTATGTCGATGTACGAGCCATGACCAATGATGGTGAAGCTGTGGATGCGGCTTTCCAAGATTCCCTAAAAGGGCGAGTGGACTATTTCTCTTTGAAGGTTCACACTGGGCTTGGTTATGTGAATTGCGACCCTGACTCGCAACTTATCCGTGCATTCAGGTGGGCACTCGAGAAAGAGGGTATACCCTTTAGAGTTGTTGAAGGTTTTGGGGGTTCCGACTCTCGATATTTCGCACCCGAGGGTGTAGAACTGTTTGATTTTGGTCCTCGAGGTGACAATGTTCATGGAGCAAATGAGTGGGTTTCAATCGAATCTCTAAAAGAGAATGCAAATGCTTTCCATACACTGATTGATGTTCTATTGAGAAAACCAGGGTCAATCTAATTAGCTAGAGAAACATCACCCCAGTGGAGGTTCACCTCTCACTAGGGGATATTGCTACAATAAGATGTTCGTCACCAAATGTGTATTTTTCTTGGAAGTTGCCTGATGGCTTCTTTGCTTGCTTTAAGCTAACAGCTAGAGTTTCCTCTGAAATGTAGGCCTCATGAAACTCAACTGCTTCTGCCATTCGCTTACTTGATGAGTATTGGACCTCTATTCTCTCACTTACATTTAGATCAGCTAGCTTGCGGAGGTTTTGAACGCGTCGTACGAATTCGCGTGCGAGGCCTTCCAATTCAAGCTCTTGTGTTAATTCTGTTGTTAATGCTGCCAGGTATGATCCCTCTGAGGCGGTCGAGAAACCCTCTCTCGCTTCAACTATCACCTCGACCTCTTCTGGCAAGATATTGAACCTCTCGCCATTCACAGACACTTCTACAGATTTCCCATCTTGAAGTTTGGTTGATGCTGAACGAGGATCTAGGTCTAATATCGCATCTCTAACTTCAGGGAAGCGTGAACCATATTTCTGACCCAATTGCTTTGGTAGTGGTTTGAGTTGATAGCTGACAACCTCTGCAGTGACATCCAGCAATCGAACACTCTTAACATTCAATTCATTGCTGATTAAATCTGAGTAACGTGTGACAACATCTCGCTCTTTGTCCAATCCGACGGCGAATGCGATCTCAGATAATGGTTGACGAAGTTTGCGATTCGCTTTGTTTCTTGCTGCATGACCAAGGGACACTAATCGAAGAACCAGTGCCATCTCACTATTCAACACTTCATCAACAGGACCACTTGAGGGCCAATCATAGTGATGTACACTCTCATGTGCTTCTGAATCCATGTTTCGTACTAGATTTTGATGCATAACTTCGGAAACAAATGGTACAAATGGAGCAAGCAGTCGAGAGAGACTGACTAAGACTCGATATAGCGTATCATAGGCTGAGCTCTTATCAGCGTCAACTTCATCACTTGTACCTGACTCAGCCCAAAACCGTCGACGGCTTCGCCGCAAGTACCAATTACTCAAATGGTCTATGAACCGTGAAATAGCTGATGTCGCCAGATTTGGCTCATAAGATTCCAAGTAGTCTGTGACCTCACGTATGACTTCATGCATTCTTGAGAGTATCCACCTGTCCAGTAGGCTGGGAACTAGCTTCGCATCATCTCTAGGAACCCATCCATCAATGAGAGCATAGGTGACAAAGAATGAATAGACATTCCAGAGAGGGATAAGGAATTGCCTTCGTACTTCATCTGCCCGAGTGTATCCAAACGCAAGATCTTTCTCAGGTTTGTGATCACAATAGAGCCAACGCATCACATCTACTCCCATTGTATCGGCTGCGTCGTTGAACTCTACCATATTGCCCCATGACTTGTGCATTGCTCTTCCATCTTCAGCAGTCAAGGTAGCATAGGTAAAGACATCTCTAAAAGGTGCTTTGCGTTCAAGGATAGTACTCATCGCAAGTAGGCTATAGAACCAGTTCCTGAACTGTCCAGGAAAGCTCTCGCTGATGAGATCAGCTGGAAACCAGGTGTTCCAGTACTCTCTATCAGAGTTATACCTCATTGTACTCATCGCAACTATGCCCGCATCGAGCCAGGGATTTCCTACATCTGGAATTCGTTTCATTCTGTTATTGCATTCACTACACTCTATCTCTATCTCATCTATGAATGGTCGATGAGGTGAATGACCTTCAAAAGCATCCCACCCAGAAATGGCACGATCTTGAAGTTCCTCTCTACTCCCTATTACGTCAAAATGACCACAGTTCGAACACACCCATATGGGCAATGCAAGCCCCCAATATCGTTTCTTAGAGATCATCCAGTCATCCATATTTCGCAACCAGTCTAATTCCCGCTCTTTTCCAAAGGAGGGATACCAATTGGTCTCGTTAGTTACTACTTCCATTATTTGATAACGTAGATTGCTATCTTTCTGTCCGTCTGTAACCTCTTCGTAGGGAACATCAAGTTTGGTCCCCATCGAAATGAACCACTCATCCACTAGGCGAAAGACTAACTCTTCCTGACATCTCCAACACACAGGATAGCGATGTGTATAATCTTCTACTTTGTAGGTCAGTCCTTTTTTAGATAGGTCATCAAAGATTGGTTGAGCCACCTCTTTCACATTCATACCTGACAACCAATCAAAACCATCAATGAATATCCCATTTTCAGTTAGAGGCGCTATAGCTACAAGATCAAATTCCTTAGAGAGTTCAAAGTCCTCTGCTCCACACCCAGGGGCGATATGCACAATGCCAGTACCTTCCTGTTCCCCTACCTCATCCCAAAGTATCACCTTGTGTTTTCCTGAAACACCACTCTCTTTCTGAGCCGGGAGTTCGTCAAAGGGTCCATGATAGACCCACCCCTCCAGGTCTAGACCAAGTAACTCCTCTTCAATCACATAGTCCCCCTTCAGCATATGTAGAGTTCCACGACTAAGATAGAAGACTTCCTTGTCCTGACGGACCTTTACATATGTCAACTCGGGACCGACAGCCGCTGCGACATTGCTACTCAGAGTCCAAGGGGTTGTGGTCCATACAAGAAGACTCTCCCCCGGATGGTCTACAAGTGGAAATCTCAATGTAATGCTTGGATGCGTTAACTCACGATATCCTTCTGTCACTATCTCATGTTGACTGATAGCAGTTCCACATCGAGCACACCAAGGCATTACATCTCGACCTTTGTATACCCAACCTCTCTCGTGACAGGACTTTAGAACTGACCATATGGTATAGTTGTTCTCGTCGGATAAAGTGAAGTATGATCCTCCAATCTCTGGCATACCAAGTCGACCGACGAGTTGCTCAACTGTGCCCGTAACTGGGCCCTCCAAGCCATCGATTGTTTTGACTGCAAACGGATCTTTTCCAAGTGCGTCATGCAATTTTTGCAGAGTTTCTAAATTATCCCAGTCCATCCAATAACCTAATCGTATACTTTGTTCAGTTTGCACTGCAGCATACTTCAAGACGCGTTGCTTGCACATAATTATGAATTTCTCCAACCCGAACTCTTCTATATCCTGTTTGCTCTTGAAACCCATATCTCGTTCTACATTGACCTCTACCCAGAGACCTTGGCAGTCAAAGCCATTCTGATAACGGGTATGATATCCTTGCATAGCCTTGAACCGATGGTATAGATCTTTGTATGTCCGACCCCAACCATGATGAACCCCCATCGGATTGTTAGCCGTGATAGGACCATCAATAAACGACCATCTTGGTCCCTTTGCCCTTAGTTTCTTCAGTTTATCAAAGATCTGTGAATCCTTCCAGAAATCAAGTATCTCTTTTTCTTGTGCAACGAAGTCAACCTGACTGGGTACTTGTTTGAACATTTACATCAACATCCTTGGTAGAGTCGTTTCTGCGGCTTTCAACTTCTATATCGCTATTTGATAGCGAGCAAAGTCTTCTCACATTCTGTTTTGAATGCTCCTCAAAAAACCGAACAAGTATGTAATCAGAGAATGGACTACAA
>JBHLOX010000027.1:14808-16351 GCA_048940045.1 Promethearchaeota archaeon | reverse complement strand
TGGGGAATGAACCTGTGTGTCCATTGTAACGATGACAACATTGAGAAGAATGGCATTGCATATGTTGAAGCAACTGGAGATGGTCTCGAGTTCAACCAGTGCTTAAACTGCCGCATTGGTATCCTCTACAAGCTGGTATCTGCAAAAGCTACCATGGACACCTATACTGTAGGTCTTGGAGAACCGGAGCAATTCAATGGGATGTCAATCTATTGGAATGCCATTGTTCCCGAGGGAATGAAGAAATTCTTGCCAACCTATGAGATTGTTAACGGTGAGGGTCAATGGATTGGAACGATATCTTTTGATGATTCATTCAATGTCAAGTTCCTCCCTTTCACAGCAATGACTGAGTCAACACCAAGAGATGCGGATGCCCCCTGGACGACAGACCTACCGGGTACTGTGAAACTTACAGTTGACGCGTTCTTGAAGGCTGCTAAATACCAAGTCGAAGTTGCACTTGCTCTGAAATAGAGGTGGCGCTTTTGAAAGAAAAACTAGTACGAGATAAGATCCCAGAAATAATTCGTGAGAGGGGTGGAAATCCCACTGTACGACTTGCTGGGCCTGATGAGCTTGATGTACTCCTCCGTGAGAAAATTGTAGAAGAGGCAAAGGAGTTTCTCTATTCCGGTGATACCGAGGAACTTGTTGATATTCAGGAGGCTATTGATGCGCTCCTCGAGCTTAGAAAGGCAGACCCTGCTCTCATTGAGATCCAGCGTCATTCCAAACTTCTTGCCCGTGGCGGTTTTACGAAAGGCTATGTTCTCTCCTCCGATGAGAAAGAATGGGAAGAGTAATAGCTCCAAAACCGCGGCTCGCTTAATACAGAAATGAACTACGCCCACTCTAACAAACTTGGTTACCATATAATGCCCGGATAGTGTACACACTAATTCATTTCAGCTAAATCTATGGTGATGGCTTCTTCAGGATGCCAGCAATCACAATAATTATGATAATAGATAATATCACAAAGCCAATAACGATTGAATATGTGAGCATGCTCCTCCACGCAGGTGGGTGTGGAGATATTGGCGTGGTTGTAGGTGTAGTGGTTTCAGTGTACACAGTGAGCACAATGTCCTTGATTCGTGCATTGCCTAGCATGTCGGTGACTATTATTCGAAGGGCATGGTTTCCGAGTGGTAACTCAACAGAGTTTGTCAGAACACCGTTTGAGTCGATTTCAAAATAGTCGGTGTTATTGACTGTCCAGGTGTCAACCCCGGAAGTGTCAGTTGCATTAATATCGAATCTGTAGTTATCACCAAAGTGTATCATCTGATTGACAGGAGGATCAGTCAAGACAGGTCCAATTGCATCTAATGTAATAGTGTCATCTACCATTATGTTATCAATTGCTGGACCAGCATAGCTCTCAAACCTAAACAGAGTGCTAGAATTGATAGTAGACCCAGCAAAAGCCTCCAATGTTGGATCATTATCCATGTAAATAACAATGTACCCATTTTCAGCTCGTGTTATTGTATAGTTGTGCCATCCCTGGTTCTCTAGAGGACCATAACCATATCTG
>JBHLOX010000027.1:0-14708 GCA_048940045.1 Promethearchaeota archaeon | reverse complement strand
TTAGCCCACCGTGCTTGTGAATACCACCCTGTTCAGTGGTGGTTCCATGTGGTCATGGAGAGAATAATAATGGCTACAGATGAAGTTAAACGAATTCCTGAAACGCCCATCAAGCACGAAGATGGTGGGCCAATCTCAAGGTATCGTGCAGAGAGATACCCTGTCAAGACGCTTCCCTACGACACCGAATCGATATGTCCAGAGTGTTTCTTGACTGACGACAAAGTCCATGTGATAACAGCCACACTCTATGAAGAAGATGGCAAGGTCATGTACAAGAAGACCTGTGAGGACCATGGCGAGTTCATTGATGTTTATTGGGGTGATGTTGAGATGTTCAAGAAAGCCCAAGGTTGGTGGTTTAAGTCCATTGGGCTTGAAAACCCTCGAACTGAAACCGTGAAGGGTTGTCCAGAAGACTGTGGACAATGCCCTGAGCACAAGTCCCACACTGCATTAGCTCTACTGGATGTGACAAATCGCTGCAACCTTCGGTGTCCAATCTGTTTTGCTGTTGCTGCTGAAGGTGGCACTGTATATGAACCAGAACCTGAGGAGGTCTTGGAGATGATGAGGAACCTTCGAAGCAACTTGCCAGTTCCTGCTCCTGCCATTCAGTTTGCTGGCGGAGAGCCAACTGTAAGCAAGAACCTCCCGCAGTACATCAAGTGGGCTAAGGAGGTTGGGTTCAGGCATGTTCAAATTGCCAGTAATGTAATCAGAATTGGCAAGAGCAAAGAGTATCTTCAAGAACTACGCGATGCTGGTCTTTCTACTATCTACATGCAGTTTGATGGGATTACCCCTGAACCATACCTCGCTGCTCGTGGCACAAACCTTCTTTCTCTGAAGAAACAGGCTATTCAAAATGCACGTGAGGTTGGAATGGAATCTCTTGTATTGGTCCCAACAGTTGTTAGAGGAGTAAATGATGATCAGCTGGGAGGAATTATCAAGTTCGCTGTCGAAAACCGTGATGTCATCCGATGTGTCAATTTCCAGCCTGTTAGTATCACTGGTCGTATCGATCATGCCGCACGTCATGAGATGCGAATCACAATTCCTGATTGTATTCACTTGATTGAGGAACAAACCGGTGGCAAAATACCTGCAACAGAGTGGTATCCTGTTCCCTCTATGATGCCTGTTGGTCGTGCACTCGGTTTGATTAAGGGTGGTCCAGACCTCGAGCTCAGCTCTCACTTTGCTTGTGGAATGGCTACTTTCATCTACATAGATGATGATGGAGATTACAAACCAATCACTGACGTAATTGATGTTGACAAGTTCTTGATTCTGCTCGAAGAGATTGCAAACCTCTACGCTGATGGGGCACGAGGAGCAAGCGCTCGAGCCAAGGCTAAACTTGCAGCTGGTGCACGTCATATCAAGAAGAAGGGTCTTATCAAGGACCTACTGAGTGCATTCCTTAACCGTGGTGACTATGAGTCACTTGCTAAACTCATGCGCCGAGTCATTATGATTGGCATGATGCACTTCCAAGATCCATACAACTTCGATCTTGAGCGTGTTCAACATTGTGACATTAATTACTCCGTTCCAGATGGTAGAATAATACCATTCTGTACCATGAACACAATCCATCGTTCTAGGGTAGAGAAGAAGTTCTCCAAGACTATTGATGAATGGCGATCAGGTCACAGACCAAGCCAAGTCGAAGAAGAAAGTATCTCAAAGCCCTATCAAGGGGAATAATCTAGTAAGTTCGACAGGTGATTGTGCCCTCTGGTAGCGGCACACACCTTCTCCTCTTTTTCAGTCTAATTTTCAACTATTGTGAACTTATGCACTTTAATAATGCAGTGTAGTAAGTTACATGGGATAGAATTACATTCCTGACCCTCAAAAAACTGCATTTCTACATCGTTTGGCGCTCCATTAATTTGTGAATTATCCCAATACCAAAACAAACTTTAATAGGTAGAACATCGAGTTAACAACAATCTAAGTAGGAATCGATGGGCATAAACCATCTTAAATAGAAAGAAGGCGAGCGTGTGGGCTAGTTTTTCGTTACATGCCCTCAATTACGAAACTCCCCCCTCCTACCACGATTCCCATATGCTCGCCACCTTCTTAATATCCATTACAAAAAGCAGTCAAGGTGAGATTTGGACCTGCGAAGATAATATCAGCAGATCGAATCTTAAACCAAGCTGCACATAAGGAGAATTTCTCACTTCACGTGAAGAGTAAGTGAGTGTACCACAAATTCTCAATCCACATGGAATTCTTAATTAACCACTAAGTGGACATTCCAAAAGTTGATGTCCATGCACAATAAACACACTCTTGATGTAATTCAGGTAGATGCGTTCACTGATACTCCCTTTGGTGGAAACCCTGCAGCTGTGATAATGGATGCAGATCATGTCAGCGAAAAGACGATGCACAAAATTGCCCGCGAGATGAATGTTAGAGAATCAGTCTTTGTGTCAAAATCTAGGGTTGCTGATTTCAAGTTTCGATACATGACTCCAAAAAGTGAGCTAGGTTTCTCAGGACACCCAACGATAGCAGCTTTCCACGCACTTGTCGAGGAAGGTCGCATTGAATTGGTAAGTGATGTGACCATGGTTCGTCTTGAAACCAACACTGGAATTCTGGACATTGAGATTGTGAGAAATGAATCAACTGGGCATCACGAGATTCAAATCACGCATAAGAAACCACAGTTCCTGGACACTTATGATCCAAAGGACTATGCTGAAGCTCTTGGACTTTCACTTGCAGACATTCACTCTCCAAATCCTCTCCAGACTGTGAGTACAGGAACACCTCATCTGATGATGCCCGTTTCTACCAGTAGATCTCTTGACAGAATCAAACCCAACTGGGACCGTTTAAAGGAACTGCAAGCTGTCTCTGACTATGTGTCAATGAGTGTTTTCACAAGAGATACACGTGAACCCACCTCAGATGCACAAGTTCGTCATTTTGCTCCTGCAATAGGTGTGTATGAGGACCCTGTATCAGGCTCTGGAGCTGGGAGTCTTGGAAGTTATATGATCCGTTATGGTTTCATGGAAGCAACATACCCAGTGACCAGTATAGTCATAGAGCAGGGTCATTATGTTGAGAGGCCGGGGAAAATATTCGTAGAAGTCCGAGGTGACCAAGAAGGAATTGAACAGGTCAAAGTGAGTGGGACCGGAGTCACAGTCATGAAAGGAAAACTACACTTCTAACAATCTAAAGTTGTCATGTCAATCAACTTGCTGGTCTGCAAAGACTTATCTCCTTCACGAAATTCACAACCTCAGTGAAGCCCCATGCTTGAAACGATGAAGAAGGCGCTTGATTCATTTTCCAACAAAGATGTTTCATTTGCAGACATAAGACTCGAAGACCGTAGTCGTACAAACTTCTTTGTAACAAATGGTGCTCTCAGATCATTTAACAGGTCATCCACAGCTGGAGCAGTAGCACGCGCTTTAGTTGGAGAATGCTGGGGGACTGCATCTTCCTCAATGCCATTAAAAGAGAAGGGATACATAGAACTCCTAGAGATGGCTGCAAGGAGGGCAAAATCTTGCTCGAAGTATTCCAGAAGAGAAATTGATCTTTCTGAAATTGAGGGGACTGAGAAAACAATCTGGCAGAAGGTAAAGGAGGATCCAAGCAAAGTATCTGCAGAAGAAAAGATCGATTTAGTCATGGACCTTGACAAAGCTCAGAAGATTGATGAGAAAATTGTTACAGCCAACTCTGTCTATAGAGATACAAGACGTGTCTATCGTCTGGTCAACACAGTTGGATCAAAATTAGAATGGGATGAGCTTCGAGTTCGAGTTATGGCACAAGCCGTTGCAAGAGAAGGCGGAAATCTCCAAATTGATTATGAAATTGAGGATGGTTCAGCTGGATTTGAGTTAGCCCGGAGTATTGATCTTGATGAATTTGGTTCCGCAGCAGCTAAAGGGGCCATTGAGCTTCTTTCTGCTGATAAACCACCTTCAGGAAAACTCACAACTGTTATTGATGGGAATATTGCAGGACTCATCGCACATGAGGTCTGTGGTCATGCAAGTGAGGCAGATGAGGTAGTCAAGGGTCGTTCATTCTTGTCAGGGCTTGTTGGTAAAGAGATTGGAACTGAGTTGGTTTCCATGGTTGATGATGGCACACTCAAGGGTCCAATGGGGAGTTTCCCATTCGACTCAGAGGGAACACCATCATCACGAAGCTCAATCATCAAAAATGGAATCTTCAAAGGATATCTACATACCCTTGAAACAGCAGTCCTAATGGGTGTTCAACCTACGGGGAATGGTAGAGCACAGGACTACAACCGGAGAATCTCTGCTAGGATGACAAATACTTTCTTTGACAAGGGCACTTGGAAAGATGACGAGATTATCGCAGACACGAAAGATGGATTGTATATAATAAAAGGCACATCGGGCATGGAAGATGTTGTAGGTGGTGGAGTTCAAGCCACAGCACTGAAAGGTTATGTCATTAAGAATGGAGAAACCAAACAACTTGTCAGACGCTTGTCTCTAGCAGGGAATGTCCTTGAGTTGCTGAAAACGGTAGACGCTGTCGGGGATACATTAGCGTTTAATGGTGGTCTATGTGGCAAGGGTGAAGAGGACTTCGTTCCCGTATCCTCCGGTGGTCCACATATGCGTGTTGAACTTACAGTAGGAGGCGGTTGAAGTGGACTTGTCTTCTACTAATAAGAAAATACTAGCTCTTGCTGAGAAAGAAGGAGCAACCCAAGCTGAGGCATTTGCTATACTAGTAAAGACATCCAGTGTCTATATAGATGATGATATCGCGAAATTAGGAACTTCTCAGGCAGAGTTGGGTTTTGGTCTGAAATTCATAATTGACAAGAAGATTGGATATACTAGTTCAACACTTACTTTCGAAACAATTGATGACTTTGTTTCACGTGCTGGCTCGATGGCAAGAGTTAGTGATCCCAATCCAAAATTCGTATCATTACCAAGTCCCAAGAAGGCGTCTGGAAATCCTGAGCGATTCTATGACAGAACAACTGCACAGATAGATGGTGAATATCTAACTGAGAAGGCAATGCTAGTGGTTGATAGCGCTGCAGCGGACAATGTTACAGTACCTAACGGCACTCTTCGTGCGAGCACAGTTGATTTCAATGTGATGAATTCGCTTGGAGTAGGGGCTGGTTCAAAGTCAACAATGGTGTATGGGTTTTTCACAGCGAAATCAGAGAACTCTGGAGCTGTAGGAGAAGGTGTTCAGAGATGCTGGTCTAGAAATGTCACAGATATCGAGTTTGACAAAATCGGAGAGAAGCTGAAAGAACAGGCTTTGAATGTCCTGCAGGCTAAAGCATTCACCGAGAAATGGGAAAATATCGTGGCTGTCGTATCTCCTAGCGAAGGCGCACAATTGCTTGATGCCTTAATTGGTTCTGCTACTTCTGGAGAGAATGTCAATCGGAAATCGAGCCCTTGGACAGATAAGGTCGGTGATGTTGTGGCTCACGAAAGTTTGACGGTCCTCGATAATGGATTGTCTGAAAAAGGATTACTGAGTGCACTTGTTGACGATGAAGGGATGCCAATGCAGAAAACAACCTTAATTGAGAAGGGTGTACTGAGATCTTATCTCAACGACAGCTATAACGCTGCACAGTTGGACCTAGAATCAACAAGTAATGGTATGCGACGTGGTGCCCGAGAGATTCATGGCGCTTTTGTATCCCCTGCTGCCTGTAGAACAACAACGCTTGAAATCACCCCATCCTCAAAATCGGTGGATGAGATGATTGATGAGATTGACAAGGGTGTACTTGTAGAGCATTTCGCTTGGCCTCTAGTGGATCCAACGACAGGTTCATTTTCAAATGAAGTACGTAATGCTCAGCTTATAGAAAACGGTGAATTGACTACTCAAATAAAGCATGCTCTATTGGTGGGAAATCTCTATGAATCCCTCAAAAGTGACTTCCGTATCGCCAACAATCAAGAGCTTCAAGGAATATCTGATGTCGGAACCAATGGTAGCTCAATAATACCTACCATTGCAATTTCTGGAACAGAGCTTGTTGGACAATGAACACAGATCTCATTCTATTAGGGCGGATATGCTCTTTGTCCCGATTCAATCACTCTTAGACTTAGTAGAAGGATTTCTTCACCATTTGATTTGAGCATTTTTTCCATTGAGTCGTATACACTTGGTATATTCTCCTTCAAGTATCTACGAAACTCAACCTTAGATTCGACCAGCGACCTGCGCATTCCTTCAACATGGTCGATTAGTGTAGGTTCCCATGGATTCCTGCGTGTCTTTGGCATCACCTGTTTAAGAGTTCGAATTATGCTCTCTGCGAGCTTCTTTGACTCACGTACTCGATGCTCAGTTGGCGCAACCTGTTTCTTCTTCAATCTCTTTGAAGCAGCTTCAGCTTTTGCGATGAACTCTTTGACTTCCTCTGGAGTCATAGCTGGTTCTTCAATCTCCGCCTCGATAACAAGACGTTTCCAAGCCCTTTTCCCTTGGAACTCTACTGGTGCCACATATCCCTTAGCTTCCATATTCAACAGGTATTTTCGAAACATATCCTCAGTTATCAGGCTGGTCGGTCCGGACATAACAAGAAACTTCTGAAATAAAACTGCTTCAAACTCTATGATTGCCCACCCAAAAGCACCCACTATACCTATCTCTATCTCTCGCTCCATTTCTTCGGAGTCATAAGCGTGCGACATCCTGCAATCCCATCTCTCTGTGAATAATTGTAAATTATTAGTCCCAGAGCGCATATGAAGATTTGCGGAAGACCTTCAATCCGATTTTTGATACCGGCTTGTTTCGAAATCGAATGGCCTGATGGTTTTTCTTAACGGTATTAAAACGATGAATAAAAACTCGTCTCAAGAAACAAGCAGACTTATAGCCAAGCCCTTACCTATCTTCCGAATCGGAACGTAGGTATTACCTATACTGTTCTGACGGAAAAATAGGATTGAGAGAGATGAGCGAATTAACCTCTCGCGGTACGGGAATTGGCCTTTCGGCAATTATCGTCATCGTGATTATTGGGGTCGCAGGATTTGGTTTAGGGTTCATCTTTGGTGGCGGTTTAGGACCTGGTCCGACAACCACTCCAACAACGACTACTACAACTCCTGGCGGACCTGAGAATACGCTGCACATTCTCACTCGCCATAGCACAGCTATTCAGAATCTTTACGAAACTGTATTCTTGGCGACTGACATCGCTGCAGACAATAATATTACCGACATCGAGTGGCAGGATCCATACGATTCTTACTGGGGTCCCATACTCGAGGATGGATGGGCCGACGTCATTTGGGGTGGCGGACCAACTGTGTTCGACAACCTAATTACTGATGGCTATCTCGAACCATGGACAAGCACTAGAATGGTGGCAGCCGCTGCTAGAGTCCCAGACACCTATGGTGGTGTTGACTTGAAGAGGTCATCTGGCGACGACATAATGTGGGTTTCAGCAGCCACTTCTGGATTTGGTTTCACAGTCAATGACTACTTCACTGATCTGTGGGACTTGCCAAACTCCACAATTGTTGCGAACTGGACTGATCTTGCAAGCCCTGTACTTGGAAAGTTCCTTCCAGTACTGCCCACAGTTGCTGTTTCCGATGCATATTTGTCATCTTCAGTCAGGCGTGCCTATGAGATCATCACCCAAGGGTATGGTTGGGATGAGGGTTGGTCGATTCTTGCACGAATGGTCGGAAATGGTGGATTCTACGCTGGATCTTCTGCTGTCAAAGAGGCAGCTGAACAGGGTTCGGTCGGATACGGACTGACAATTGACTTCTATGGCTTCCAGTCAACGAATGTCAATCCGAATGTCGTATACATCAGTCCAGGTGACTACAACATTGTCAACGGAGATCCAATTGCAATTGCCTCTACAAGTACTCAAAAGGGGCTTGCTGAGGTCTTCACAGACTGGATTCTCACTGCTGAAGGTCAGTCTCACTGGACGAATCCCGAGTGTCTCAGGCTCCCAGTCATCGAGGCTGCGTTTAGCGAACCTACTGCTGACGACTTCTGGGGTCCATTCCTCCATGATGTCTACACCGAAACTGCAGCATCAGTCATTGCTTCTGGCTTTGACTTCAATGACACACTATCCGCCTTAACTAGCTACTCCTACAGAGCATACTTCGAAGCTGTCTTCACCAACGCTCATGATGCGCTTAGGGATTGCTGGTCGGCAATAGCGAACGCGTATCTGAACACCACGTTTGACATGAATGATGTCGAATACTGGGCTGGCCAGATGGCTGCAATGTTGAATGTAGATCCCACTGGAGGCAATACTACTTACGGTTTCAGAGGTGGTCTATTCGATATAGACAAAGCCATTGAACTGAATGATGCAATGCATCATGACTTAGATGGATGGTTGGGTGATTTCCAGTCTGCATGGACTACTGCAGCGGAAGCACAGTACACAGACATCATGAATACTATCCTACATGGACACCCATAGGCGTCGATATTCGGTATGACCGAAGACACCAAAGTACAAGAAACGGACATCCTTGAGGAAGGCTCCGAGCTTGTTCCGGCAGGTCGTCGAAGCAGCCTCGTGAGCACCCTCAAGGGTGCTCCCTATAGTTTAGCCTCTTGGTTCTCACGAAAAAGCTATTCGGCCTATTCTCGGATAGACGGGAGATTGAGTAGAATAGAGGGTTTCTTTAGGGAACCAAAGGCAAACACTCAAGAATGGGCTTCAAAAGCTCGTGCGAGGGTCGTAAATGGCGCCCGAACAGCCCGTCGCGAATTAGATAGGATAACAACTCTCCAGCTGTCCGCCGTAGTTGGTGTTTTTACACTTTTTCTGATACTGCCTCTGGTAAGTGTCGCTGCATATGCCTTCTTAACAACAAATGGACAGTTCACATTGGATCATATGATAGCTCTCTTTAGAAATCCAAGGATATGGCCATTCATTATTGACGAATCTGGTGAATTGAATGTCTATCTAAATTTCAGGGCTAGTGCATATAATTCAGTACTGAATGCTGTGGCAATATGGGGTTGGGACTTTGGAGCCATCTTAAATTCCATCTATGTAGCAATAATAGTTACAGCAGCCTCTGTTGCTTTGGGAGTGTTTTTTGCTTTTCTTATGGCTAAGTACGAATTCTTTGGTAAGAGAGTCATTCGTACATTATTGATTTTTCCAATCTTGGCTATTCCATTTGTTGGTGCCATAGGTATCAAAGATTTTCTTTCACTAGACGGTTTCATCAACAAGCTATTCTACGAAACATTGCACATCTTTCCATCAGCTATATTGCTTCAAGGTCTTGCCGCAATGATTTTCGTACAGTCCTTTTCATTATTCTCACTAGTTTATCTGAATGCCTATTCTTCTTTTATGAGCATTGACCCTTCACTAGAAGAGCAAGCAGAGAATCTAGGAGCTACAGGATTCAAACTGTTCCGTTCTGTGACGCTCCCTCTAGCTATGCCGGGTATTCAGGCTGGTGCTATTCTGACTTTTATTCTCAGCATTGAGGACCTAGGTTCACCCATAGTTTTTCAGGATCACGCAACTGCTAGGAATACTCTCGCTTTCAAGGTCTATCAGGCGGTAGCAACCCAGGCTGGAGTTGTGGGTGCCCAAGGACCAGCTATAGGAATTTTACTTCTGGTCTTTGCATTAATTGGATTCATGGCAATTCGAAAATACACCTCCCTAAGGTCCTATGAAGCAGGTACAAAGGGCGGACAGTGGAATCCAAGGACCAGAAGGATAAGTAGGAAGGCTCAGCTCCTTCTCTATTGTGTGTTGATTCCTGTTCTTTTCCTTGCCCTAATGCCGCAAATCAGTGTTATCATGATTTCATTAGCTGGTCCATGGCAACCGCAGAACCTGCTACCTGATTCATGGACTCTGAGCAACTTTGAAGTCCTATGGGCTTTTCCTGATGTAGCCCGATCTGTAAATGTTACAATTCTTTATGGCGTGATCGCCACAATAATGATTGTTCTTTTGGGTGCTAGTGCGGCCTATATAATCGCAAGAAAAGACATTCCTGGCAAGACTGCGCTTGATCTTCTTGTGACTGCTCCGATAGCACTTCCAGGAATAGTGATTGCTACAGGCTTCTTCACACTATTTTACAACACTCCGATATTCCCTGTGAGCCATCCAGCGTTTTTGATAATCATGTCGTATACAGTTCGTAAATTTCCGTTCACAGTAAGAGCCGCATACGCTGGACTAATGTCAACACCTGTTGTTCTTGAGGAAGCATCTCAAAACATGGGTGCTAGTAAGAACAGAACTTTTGTCAAGATTACATTGCCCCTCATAGGTGTGAGTGTTCTTGCTGGGTCTCTGCTATCATTTGTGTATTCAGTGAGTGAAGTTAGCACAAGCCTTCTTTTAGGTAGTGTTGGGCATACAGAGGCCCCCCTCACATATTGGACGTCTCGGGTGTTAGCAATGATTGGTCAATGGGGCGGTTCAACTAGCGCAGCTTGCTTAGGAGTGCTTCTAATGACTGTGCAATGGATAATAATAACTATAACAAATAAAATACTAGGAGCTAGATCAGCAGCTATCACGGGAATATGAGGTGTCGCATATGGTTGTAATTAAGACTGAAAACTTGCGTAAAACTTTTGGCGAAGTTGTTGCCACTGACGAGGTGAATATCGTAATTGAAGAGGGTGAACTTGCAACTCTCCTTGGGCCATCAGGGTGCGGTAAAACTACTCTTCTTCGCCTGATTGCTGGTTTCTATATCCCTGACCACGGCAAGATATTCTTTGACGACAGAGACATGACAATGGTTCCACCTCATAAACGGAACACAGGGATGTGTTTCCAGAACTATGCTTTGTGGCCACATATGTCCGTCTTTGACAATGTAGCATACGGGCTAAAATTGAAACGTATCAATAATATGAGGTACACAAAGAGTGCTGTTGAACGTAGAGTAAACGATGCTCTGAGTCTAGTACGAATGGGGGATCTTGGACATCGCCACATCCACCAATTATCTGGTGGTCAGCAACAACGCGTAGCGCTTGCACGTGCACTTGTCATTGAACCAGATGTGCTCCTATTGGATGAACCTCTTTCTAATCTCGACGCTAAGCTTCGTATTGAAATGAGAGAGGAAATCATCAGAATACACAATGAGATGTCGATAACCACCATTTATGTTACTCATGATCAACATGAGGCACTCAGCATTTCAGATAGAGTTGCTGTCATGGATGAGGGATATGTCCAACAGTTCGACACGCCAAGACAGATCTATGCAACACCACAGACTATCTTTGTTGCCGATTTTATTGGCCAATGTACCTTCATCAATGGGACAGTTGAAACAGTTAATGATACTATTACAGTTCAAATTCCAAATAACCAAACAGCTGTTGGTCAAACCACAATTGAAGGCTACCCCTTTGAAGTAAATGAGGAAGTGAAGGTTGCAATACGTCCTGAGGACCTTCACCTCGAAAGAGAAGCTGCATCAGACAACGAGATTGTTGGAACCGTCACAAGGACAATCTATATCGGAAATGCTCTAGAGGTCTATTTCCAAGTTGGTGATATCTCTGCTCAGGCTCTTCTTGAACCTGATGCCAAGATTATGGAAGGCGACGACATCCACCTGTTTGCTCCCTCAGATGAAGTAATGATACTCCCAATAGGTGGTGTTAATGCTTTACGTAAGGTCCCAGGACATCCACTGGCACTTGCGGCAGCTCCGTCTAGTTCTTCCTCGAATGTCTGATTTGAACAGCAACACCACGATTGAAGGTGATCATTTCGCGACCGCTTATTTGAGCTCGCCCAGTACCTAGAAGATTCTGTACTTCGTCCAAGACCAAGACTTCCTCTCCAGCTTTGAGATTTGCGTGAGCTCTCTTAACAAATTTAGCAAGAGCTGATTTCCCGGCAGATACAAACTCTGAAACATCTGAATCTATAACAACCTTGTAAGTGTCATCTAAGCCAACATGTAGTAGTTCTTGTCCTCCGCGGTAGGTTGGAGTAAGAAGCCCAGTGGTGGGAATGACAGTGAAGAGAATCTCGTCGTCAATCTTGCAATGTCTAATCTTCCCTGTACTCTTCGAGAGCACAATTTGCATATCTTCGAGATCCGCGATATTCCCCGCATTAACTCCCCACTGGTAGATCAAGAGAGCTCTAAGTTTTCTCCTTGTCCAAGAAATCTCATCAGTCTCAGGAGGTATATGATCACTCATTTCACTCACACTTGAAACCACTTCAAGGGAATATTCTTCAATTAATGGAGCAAGAGCTAAATCCACACTAATATCTCGTTTGAACCAAACTGCTCTCTGGAAGTTCATTGACTCAAGTATGGTTCTTGTTCTCTCATTCACCATTCCAAGTGTTTCTGGATCTAGATGCTCAGGGAATATACACTGTTGTGCCGGATGTACATGTTCTAATTCCCATGGAACGACGCCCATTGGAGTCACAAACAGTAACACGCAGTCCTCAGCAGATCTCTTCCTGACTTCCTTGATAATCATATCAGATGTGTCAATGAAGGGTCTGAGACCTGAATCTGACACAAGGAGGATTGTGTTCGTTTTTTTGTATGGATAACGTGATACGACTCGGGAGTGGAATCCAGTGATTTCTGGACGCTTTGATGTTTCAGGACCTGTATAGAAGATAGATGTTGTCTTCCCTATGGGGTCTTCATTTTCCGATTGTGAGCTTTCCCATGACATAACCTGCAATGCTTCATAGAGTGTCGGATGTCCTCTAGCTCTATATGCAGCTAGTTCGAATAGACTGCCCTCAGAAATTGCTTGGCGTACCCTTCGCATCTCTCCTGAGCTCACGTATAGGTTATGCTTCATTAGCAGAAGCTCACGTTCCTCCTCCCCTTCGCTCTTGAGAGCATCAGCAGATGTTGTACTGCAGATAGGACAACTACATGGAAGTTCTGTCAGGTCATTCAAATGAACAGTCCCTGATGGTAGTAGCATCCTCCCAGTTTCCGCAAATTTCGCATAGGATGCAGAGTCGAAGAAATCACAACCCAATAGAGCTGCCTGCGCGAAGAACATTGGATGACCACATCCAAAAAGGTGGACTGGTCTATCTGGAGGAAGGTGTTTCTTTGCAGCCAAAGTCAATCTCACGATGTCTGCATATCTATACCGTTCCATGAACGGAACAACTCCTCCAATTGGATGAACATCAAACTCCATTGCACCAAGTGCTTTCGCTGCTTTTTCTCGGAGGTCAGTATATATGCCTCCTTGGACAGTGCCTGCAAGAAACATATCTCCTCGTTTATCGATAGAAACTTTTGCTCGCTCAAGCGACTTCTGGACATCCTCCTCTACTTTGGATTTGTTAACACTTGGATCCGAGAACACGTCGAGGATGGTCCCGATATCTGAGCCAATATCTCGTTGAAACTCAACAATCTCTACCGGGTCGATCTCATCTTCTTGAAGACTGTGAAAATACATTTGGAAAGTTCCAGAGTCAGTCATGATGGGTCCATCAAAGTCAAGCAAAGCGTGAACACCTTGAAACAGTGCTTTCTCTCTGAATTTGTCATGTGATTTAATGATGTAGGAGTTGGTGATGACCATCTGGAATCCGAAATCATCAACTAGTGAACTTGGAGGTATAACGGATTTTCCGGGATGAACTACAGGCATGAGCAATGGAGTCTTTACTGTTCCATGTTTTGTCGTGAATTTGCCTAGACGTGCAAGACCATCCTTTGCTCTAATCTCAAATTGTGCCATTCGTGTTCTACTCGGTGACGTAAACATCCAGCCAAGAATCTTTCTCTCCGACGGAAATCAAATCGTTTAAGACCGGACACAAATCTGATTTCAGCAATGGTCGAAGCTACAGCCTTACTAGTTCAGCGGAGGACTCATAGAGAGCCTAATCTTCTAAATGAGTTTAGGGCACTGGCAACAACAGCTGAGTACGATGTAATTGGATCTTTTGACATTGTAAGCACTCCTGCTGCGAAATATGGCGTACGGTCAGGAAAAGCTGAGGAAATCAAAACGTGGATTGAAGTGAATGAACCAGAATTTGTCCTTTTCTCACCCCACCTCTCATCTGGTCAGGTTTACAGGTTAATGGATCTTTGGCAAACTGAGGTTCGTGATAGAACCCAGATAATACTCGAAATCTTTGACAAACATGCAAGAACTCCGCAAGCAAGGCTGCAAATAGAACAGGCTCGGCTTAAGTACGAATTACCCTTTGAACGTCATCAGATACGAATGCGTCTTCAAAAGGAACACACTGGTGACAGACCAATAGCAGAGCAAATTGGTGCTGGTGAGGACCTTCTGAATCTCCGTATGCAACAGATTCGTCGTCGTCTTGCAACGATTAATGATAAGCTGAAGAAGATCTCTCACGAGCAAGCTCTCAAGAAGAAGAAGCGCGTTCATGAGGGTTTTATTGAGCTCACTTTGGCTGGATATACAAATGCAGGAAAAAGTACACTCCATAGAGCACTCACTGGATCTACGGTTAAGATTGCAGATGAGCTGTTCACCACACTTGCTACTAAAACCAGTGAGTTAGATATGCCTGGACGTCGGGTTGTTCTTTCAGATTCTGTGGGATTCATCAGTGATCTTCCAGATCCACTTATTCAAGCATTCAACACAACACTCATGGAAGTAGCTGATGCTGACGTTAT
>JBHLOX010000150.1:3346-6108 GCA_048940045.1 Promethearchaeota archaeon | reverse complement strand
TGTGATCCGAATGTTCCAGATTCGGACTCGGACACAATGCCAGACCTATGGGAGATTGAACATGGGCTTGATCCAACAATTGATGACTCACTCGGAGACCCAGATAATGATGCAGTCACCAACGTTAGGGAATTTGAAGATGGAACGGACCCTCAATTTGCTGAGTTCAGACCAATGAGAATTGTTGTACCTATGTTTATTTTGGGGTCGATAGCAGCTGCAATCATTGTTGTCTATCAAGAGATTAGACGAAGAGCTTGATTGGTTTATTGCCAAAGATTCAAATCATGCGTAGACAACCGCAAGCAACGGAACCGGTGAAAGTGAATTGTACGTTCCGAGTAGAAGGTCACTACGACTAGTCGAGATTCAGGAGAGCGTTCTTCCTGAAGACGAGTGGTTGATAGGCGTTTCTGATCTCGGATATTTCAAAGGTGTAGGATATTCGATGCCTCTCGCAGATGAAGAGGCGATAATGAATGATTCCGGAAGTCTCTATGCTTTCCTCCCCGGGTTGTTTTACTGCTCATCTCAGCAGACGTCTGTTGACGCTGTGCTAATTGAAGTCACTCATAAAAATCTCTCAGGAGTCGTGTTGCCTAGTTTTAGACCAGAGGATGTGAGAACATTCGATGTTGGTGGCGGAATAGCCCTTGATGAGAATGGAAAAGCAAAACCTGTTGAGATAACAATTGACACATTAGGTACTTTCGGCGTCGAGTCATTCCTGAAGGACTCAGGAATTGACCGTGAAACCTTCAGTTACAAGAAGGAGATTCAGATTGCATCCAATCTTGCAGACAGAATTCCGTTGGGGGATCTGAAGAGAGCATATGTATCTAGTTCTTTTCTCCAAGATAGACTCATGAAGTTACTAGACGATATTGAGTTCTTTGGACTCAAGCCACGGATGCGAGTCTATGTGAGGAATAGAAACCATCCCTATGGTACAGTGGTTGATGTAAAGTATAGAGGTCTGGATGATATAGTCGAGTTTGAAACTGGAATGAGTCTGAAGGTTCCGGAGGATCCAGTACTGGAAAAGGAACTTGGCAAATTGCAATTCTCAAAAATGGTAGACTCAGGTGTTGAAACCGACGTGGAAAGAGCAGTTCTAGATATGCTCCTATTCATCAGATTTCAGCTTGGGGGGAGTGTGACTCATCAGGATGTCCTGAGAAAATTGTTTGGGGAGGACATTGTATGAGCTCAGATTCGATGAGTATACCCGAAGCAATTGTTGATAACCTTCATCAGACATGGCTGTATCGGGCAATTGAGGGATGGTGCAGGAAAGATGCACTTGAGCTAAGAGAGGAACTTGGTCTTGAAAGGTTCTCTATTACTACATCGGATCCCATAGAGATGTATCAGACTGTCAAGAAACACCTACTCTCCAAGACATTCCAGGATGAAACGTTGAAGTTCTTGATGGATGCACCAAGTTGGGTGGGATTCACACTAAACAAAGATGAGTTCAAATCAGGTCAGCAGATTATTGGAGCAGCAAAAGATGAGGCAATAGCACTTCTTTGGTTGATGGCTCTCCCAAAACTCATAATCAGTCCAACTTTATTACCTGAGGAGTATCCAATTGATGGAATCATGGGATTCATAGGAAAGCTCATGGCATCAGATGACTCACGAAATACTCTTGTTGATCTAATGTCCAATGCAATGGAAGCTCAAGGCATACACGACATTGTTTTTGGACCAAATCCTATAGGAAGAGGATATACCATCGATGGAGCTATGAGAACTCAGCGTCTCAGATCACTCCTAGCCATGGTTATTATGAAATCAACGAAATGCCCCTTTAATCTCGATCAGGTATTCACGCTTGATGAAGAGCAGATTGTTGAAGAAACAACTGCATATATCGTAACAATGCAAGCTCAGGCAATGTTGAAAAGTCATATCACTGGTGGTGTAATGAGTCGACCATTTGACTGGCCACTAATTGGGAATCCTGAGGTTTGCAATAGGTTATTCACAACATTAGATGTACTGAAACATTATGCATCACAGATGACTACCTGTTCCATGTATTCAACAGAAATAGCTGGAGAAACTACTCCTTGGGATAAACAAGAGTTCTTTTCATTTCTACTTAGAGAGATAACAGATTATTACTCGGAGATACACCGAATCCGACACGGAAAGAGTAAGAACATTGAGCTCGATTCATTCATAGAACTCGTTACTGGAGAGAATGTTGAGATTGCTAGAAGGCTCGTGAGGGAAATAAACCCGGGATCTGCTTTGTTCAAGGAGTTAAACGAATACAAACAGAAAGCAAAGATTGGTGAGAAGCCTAAAATCTCTCCTGAGCGTAGATTCCGACTCATATTATCAACATTGAAGCAATCAATTTCAGAAGAGCGACTTGATGAGGTTACAGCAGACGAAATTGTAGATCAGATTATTGGGGTATTCGATGCCATCATCGAGGTGGTTGAGAGTCACAGAGACTCTCTCACTGATGAATCAGAGAGGTTCGCTCAAGCACTTAGTTTCGAAACCGCATATCGCATTCTTCACCTTCTTGATTTGGGACAAGCCATAATCGATATACCATGGGTTTCGAGATTTATTGCCGAGGAGTCTGCGCGCTCTGATATCTCTGCTGGAGATATGAGCAACTTGGAGGATGAACATCGCATTAGGAGAATAATCACAGCGTATGCAGGCGGTCTCACATATCTAATACTTCAAAGTTCTAATCGATAATCATCAACACGTTAAAGGGAGTTTTACTCGTA
>JBHLOX010000150.1:0-3246 GCA_048940045.1 Promethearchaeota archaeon | reverse complement strand
GCAGGCGGTCTCACATATCTAATACTTCAAAGTTCTAATCGATAATCATCAACACGTTAAAGGGAGTTTTACTCGTAATGGATCCTTCATAGTAGGGAAAAGTTCTGCAACATATTCATGAAAACTAGCCGGCTCATTGTTCTGTTAATGACCTTTCTTTTCCTCCCATTTAAAGCTAGTAATCAAGATTATCGCAGCATTGTTAGTTCTCCAACACAGGAATTTGGAGGTTCATCATCTATTCCAATAGTTGCCCTTATCATTGTGGGTGGTCGGATATTGTATCGAGAATCTCATGTGATGGATTAGTTAGGTAAAAGTCCGCATTAGCATATCCCATCTATGCTGGATGAAGTCCTCGAACTCCTTAATCTTCTTGTCATCGCGTTTGGGTTTGAATAGATGAGAGAAACGACCTTGCATCTTCAGAAATTCATCAATGGGTTTTCTTTTCTCAGGATCTTGGAATCTCTTGCTATGTCTACCAAGAGTGAACTCATCACCAACACGCTCCCACTGAATCCAGTATCCGGTTTCTACTGCAAGTTTGCCAATCTCCACACCCTTCTCAACAGGGTAGTTCCATGCTTGAGGACAAGGGAGGAAGATGTGACCAAACTTTGGACCTTTAAATTCACGAGCCTTCTTGAACTTGTCAAAGAGGTCTCTTGGATATGCAGTATTTGCAGTGAACTGATAGACTGGTTCATGAGCAGCAACTATGAAGTCAAACATCTTCTCTGGTTCGGTCTTTCCAAACCAGGTTGTTGTTGTCTGAGCGTGGAGAGGAGTTGCTCCTGAACGTTGAGTGCCTGTATTGCTGTACACTTGGTTGTTATAGCAGATATATAGAAAATCAGTACGCCTTTCGAAAGCGCCGCTGAGGGCTTGGATACCAATGTCAAATGTACCACCATCACCAGCCCAGACCATCACCATAGTGTGCTCATTACCTTTGGCCTCGAGAGCTGCTTTTACACCAGATGCAGTTGCAGCAGAAGCCATGAATGCAGTGTTGAGTACAGGTATTCCAAGACCGCTCTTTGGCCAGAGTGACTGGACGACACTTGTGCAGCAGGCTGGGACAACCTGAATGACATCACCCTCGAGCGCCTTATGGGCATGTCTGAGTGCTACCATGTCCTGACA
Organism: Promethearchaeota archaeon; assembly: GCA_048940045.1. Taxonomy (GTDB): domain Archaea; phylum Asgardarchaeota; class Thorarchaeia; order Thorarchaeales; family Thorarchaeaceae; genus SMTZ1-45. Next base: position 2,097 of record JBHLOX010000150.1, on the reverse strand, counting down.
ACCAGCACATGCTGCGTTGCCCTTCAATACATATTCCTTAAGTGGGATTTCTTTTGTTGCAACCATTTCACTCACTCCTTTAGGTCATTCCAGGTTTCTTCAGGACCTAGTTCGCCGCTCTCAACGGCGTTGAAAGTATCCAAAATCACATTCTTAATGTCAAGCACTGTCATATCCCGACCGCCAAGACCTCCGATATAGCTCTTAATCATGGGTCGGTACTTTGTGTGGTACATTGTTGAACGAATATCATTAGCTACAGGACCACCGAATCCATAGGAAACCCCTCTGTCAAAGCTAGCAAAAGCCTTGACACGACTTCCAAGATCTCTGATGATGTCAACAGGAAATGGGCGATACATCCGAATTCTCGCATTTCCAGCTTTGTACCCCTCATCACGAAGCTCATCGATTGCATCTTTCGCTTCTGCACCCATTGAGCCTTGAGATGTGAATACAACCTCAGCATCATCACACTTGTAGCGGTCTACTGGACCCCCAAAGTATTTACCAAAGCGTTTCTTGTAGTCCTTCTCGACCTCCTCGTAAACTTTGAGTGCGGCTTTTGTCGCCTCATGCATCATGTTGCGGAATTCGCCGTAGAATTCAGGAAACACAATGTTTCCATGGCTCACAGGATGCTCAGGATCCATCACCCAATGAGGAGGAGTGTAAGGAGGTAGGAACTTGTCAACCTCCTCTGGCTCAAGATGGTCATACGGTGCAACGGTGTGACTCAACACAAACCCGTCGGAGTTGATCATCACGGGCATCAAAACTCGTTCGTCCTCAGCGAGCTTGAAGGATTGAATAATCGTGTGATACAGTTCATCAACACTAGCAACATAGAATTGAATCCAGCCGGTATCGCGTTTCGAATATGAGTCATCATGTGTAACATGAATATTCCAACTCGGTGACACTGAACGATTGACATTGTTCAGTACAATCGGAAGCCGAGCTGCAGCAGCCCAATGCAATGCCTCATCCATGAGAAGAAGACCATTCGAGGATGTTGCGGTGAATGCCCTGGCACCTGTGGAGCTGGCCCCGATACAAGCAAACATTGCAGAGTGCTCTGACTCAACCCGGATGAATTGACCTTTGAAGATGCCTTGCTCGTTCAGTAGGGCAACCTGTTCTGGAACTGTTGTTGCGGGTGTGATTGGATAGGCGGCGACCACCTCAACACGGGCTGACACAACAGCGCGAGCTGCTGCATAATTGGCACTCATAATCTCTGTTTTCACGTCTTCGCCTCCGCTCTTCTCTCTGTGGTCAGCACCATTTCAATACATTTCTTGGGGCACACCTCTGCGCAGATCCCACAGCCTTTACAGTAGTCGAAATCCCATACAGGATAATCATCTTCACCTATGCTGATTACAGCCTCTGGGCAGTGTAGCCAGCATGTGCGACACTTGTTGCACTCATCATAGTTGACCACAGGATCAAAGGTCCGCCATGCCCCTGTTTCCCCAGTCGCCCCAATAGAGGGCTTGGAGTAAGAGGTCTTTGGCATATCCTTCTTGCCTGTTGGCTCAGTATTAACCTCGTTCACCAAAGGAAACACATCCAATGCGAGACGTCATGAGCTCGTCTCACGGACAGACAATTAAGCATTATGATACCGGTTCATTCTTGAGTCGGTTGTCTTATCTAGTTGGTAGCTAATCAAGTCATGCATCTCAAATGTGACCGAGTTGATGCTTATGGAGTTCTCAACGACTTTGGTCCAAATGTCCTGTGTAGAAGGAAACCGAGAGCATAATTTCGGACATGCACGCCAGCTACTCAAAGAGTACAGACCCGGAAAAGGTGTGCAGTTTATCCAATTTCCAGAACTATTTGCTATTGGTTTCCGTTATGAAGACTATCAGAGAGAAGGACCCGGAGTTCCTGGACCAACAACTGAGTTCCTGTCGTCTGTGGCAAAGGAGTACGGGGCTTTCACAATTGGAACTGGAATTGAGAGAAGTGGCGATAAATTCTACAACACTTTGGTCTTAGCCTCACCAACCGGGAAGGTTTCAGGAACCTATAGAAAGATCCACCCTTTCCAAGAGGAACGGGATGTCTTCATGGGAGGGGACATGT
>JBHLOX010000149.1:0-6159 GCA_048940045.1 Promethearchaeota archaeon | reverse complement strand
GAGAAGGCACTGACATGGAAAGAGCTTGGCTTCCCTGAAGAGTTCGAACACATCCAACCTCCAATTCACCCAGATAAATCCCCCATTGTGCAGATCGGCAAGAAATACTACCTCTCCGAGGAACGTCTAAAGCTTTTCATGGAGGAGTTTGGTCAGGCTATTGACCCTTTGAGAAAATGGATTCAACATACAGCGAAAGTGCCTAAGGGCTTCCTCAGATACAGAGTCCTTCACAAACTCAAGGAACGTTCCATGTCTGGAGCAGAGCTGACAGCAGCTATCGCCGAAGAGATGGGAGGCCGTTGGAAACCTAAACCAGGTTCTATGTACCCATTACTCAAGACTCTACTTCAGGATGGGCTTACTCAAGAGATTCCCGACGAAGATGGGAGAACTCGAAGGTATGAGCTGACAGAGAGAGGTCGGAAGTTTCTGGAAGACCAAGTAGACCAGAGCGGTGAGCTTCGCGAGAAGATTGACCAAGGACTCACTCCTTTTCCCCCGCTGTTCCCCTCCATGCTAGGTCCCCGCAAGGAAATCCCGCTAGCACTTAAGAATCTCTTCAAGACTCTCCAAAGTTTCCGTGTAGTTGTCGGAAGCAATCCCTCACCGGAGATTCTCGAGGAGCTTACGCGAGCAGCGGATCGTTTCACAAAAGACATCGAAAAGATTCGGAAAAAGGTCGAAGACTCAAAATCGGTTGACTAACCTTTGAAACCTTATTAAGGCATCACCCATAAATCAATACGCCCAGAGAGAAAGATGTGTTTAGGATGTCCAAGCAAGAGTCACAATCTACGGAAGAAACAAGCCTCAGAGACAAGCTACTAGATCGCTTCGAGCGTGACAAACACGGTCTCAAGAACCGTGAGATCTCTGTCATGACACGATTGAGTGCTGATATTGTTGAGATTCTTGATGCACTTGTTGAACTTGAAATCTTCAAGAGTCGTTCTGAAGTCGTTGCATCCTTTGTTGAGAAAGCAGTCATAGACAAGAAGAATCTCTTTGACTCCATCGCAAAACAGGCCAGTGATATCTCAAAGAAACGAGAAGCCGCAAAACATCTGGCATTCCAGGCGATTACATCAGAGAAGAATCACAAATGAGTTATAATATGGAATCCTATTTGTCTGCGGGTTCCCATAGTTCAATCTTATTCCCTTCGAGGTCTACGAACCAAGCGAATTTCCCTTCCTCAGTTTCTTGTACCCCTCGCTCATCAACTTCCACACCTCTCCCCCTGAGATGAGAAACCATCTTGTTGATATCATCCACAACGAAATTAACCATCCACGAAGCATCACTGGGGTCGAAGTACTTCGTATCCTTGGGAAATGGTCCCCAGAGGGTATAGCCTGGTTTCTTCAGGTCTGACCACATGAAGTAGATGTATCCCCCTTCATCTGGTTTGAGACCGAGATTTTCTACATACCATTTTTGGAGTGCCTTGGGATCTTTTGACTTGAAGAAGACACCTCCGATTCCTCTCACTGACATGTTTTACTCACTACGGTTCACAACGGAATATTAACTATATTTAATTATTGGTTGGACTCAGGTCCTTGTTTGTTCTCCACTCTCGAATCTCAAAACAGAACGGACATATGGGCACGATGGTGAATCATAGGTATGCCCGCGTCTTGGGATGAAGTCGCAAATGACTATCATAGGACAGTAGGTGAAACCGGGGACTCGTATCACCGGACCTATGTCAATCCGGTCATATTCGACATTCTGGGGGATGTGGAGAATCTATCCATTCTTGACCTCGCATGTGGTCAGGGTTATCTCTCCCGAATTCTAGCTCGAAAAGGAGCAAGAGTTGTTGGGGTCGATCTCTCTGAGAAGATGCTCGAGATAGCCAAAGAGTCTGAAGCATCCGAGCCCCTAGGTGTGAAATACATTCAGTGCAACTCAGGGGATATGCGTGAGATTGAAGGTTCCTCCATGGACTGTGTCGTTTCCACATTCGGATTTCATGACATCAAAGAGATAGAGTCAACCATTGAAGAGTGTAGTCGCGTTCTGAAGGAGGGTGGAAGACTGGTCTTTGCGATACCACACCCACTCACATATGCAAGGAGAACACAGGATGAAGAGGGCTACTATTTGAAGATGCGACATTATATGTCACTCCAAGAGATCCCTCATCCCAAATACAAGGACAGTGATGTAGTGGCATATCACAGACCTTTGAGCTTCTACTTCGAGAAAGCCTTCTCTTCTGGACTACAGATGATTGCCTTCAGAGAGATCACTTCTGAGATATCAAGGGGTCAGCCTATCAAGGACAAACAACTCCTTGCATACAAGAAGGAGATTCCAGGATTCCTTGTTGTTGGATTTGTCAAGAGAACCTAGTGAGTGCATGCGCAGCTGCATGAGCTACTGGCGCATCGTCCCATTCTCCGAAGTTCTGAGCAGCAAGTTTCAGATGTCCCACGTCGTTCGGGTTTATTCCTACATGCGCTGCGACCACAGCGTCCAGCTCGAGAGTGTCATCGCAGGCCCATGCGACTCCTTGGTTCCTGAAGACCTGAGGTTCTAACGTCATCCCCCTCGAAGCTGAAAGGACTCCCTCCACAATCCCCTTTGTTTTGAAGAGTGACCGATAGATCTTGTTCATGTCAATGATACTCGGGTTCATTGCCTTGTTCATCTCACCGTGGTACTTTCCACGATCCGGTCCCGGAATCATACCGAAGAGGTTTTTGAGACTCAGAGATATGACAATATCCGCTCCCATGAACTTGAGCTTTGAGAGATTCAGGAAAGACCCATCACTCAGGTCGTACACTCGTTGAGGAACAAATGAGGCTGTTTCTTTCATCTGAAGAGGTGCGTACGAGTCTTCCACAATAGTGTGAATGGTTTCTTCTTCTATTACACGTCCAGCCCAGACCTCTTCAGTGATGTTGAGGTACTCAGTGTCATACTCCTCTAAGACCTTGTCGATTCCAGAGTACCGTAGGAACCACTTGTCTGCCTCTCTCAAGGCTTGCTGACCGAAAGGTCCATACTTCTTCTCCTCCACTGCCTCTCTACATCGGGCCCATCCATAGCTCTCAACCACGAGGGCATCACCATCAATTGCATCAAGTGTCCAGTCTAGAATGTCTGCCTCCGTGAAAATGACAGAAAAACCCCAGTTCGGCTTAATGACAACAGGGGGCTTTAGGTTGAGAGCTTTTATCATCTCAACAAACGACTCTCTATGAACGCCATCTCTGAATGAAACTCGCCCGAATTTCATTGAACTTGCCTGCTGCAACATGGGATTGTAGCTTTGGTATCTAGATATGTAACATTCACTCGGAGTTACAGAGCGTTAGAAATGTTGATAGATGTGATGCTCAATAACCTCAAGGGGGATTACCCAATTGACATGCTATTTCAGGCACATGAAAGGTATCTTTGCTGAGCTGGGTGTTGAAATAACACCAGAAAACAAACGTGATATTGACAAACAGATTCACAAGCTCCTTGGTGTGGAGTACAAGAACTGTTCCTCGACCTGGAAAGAGATCAAGAAACGAAGAGAGGCCGACGAGTCGGCCTTCATGAAAGCACTTGATGGAGCCCTCGGAAAAATCCGGTGATTACTCAGTATCTTCTGTATCCGGTTCGAAGTCTAAGGCAAGTGAGTTGATACAGTACCTCTGTCCTGTTGGATTAGGTCCATCATCAAACACATGACCAAGGTGTCCACCACAGTTCTTACAGACTATCTCGATTCGCCGCATACCAAGACTGTTGTCTTCCTTCCTCTCTATACTATCCTCTGAAACCTTGTCCCAAAAACTAGGCCAACCGCTTCCAGACTCATATTTGGTTTCCGAACTGAAGAGCACATTACCGCACCCCGCACAGACATAGGTGCCCTTTCCCTTATGGTGCACATACTTGCCCGTGAAGGGTGGTTCAGTCCCGCATTGCCTAAGAACTCTGAACTGCTCTGGACTAAGTTCCAGTTTCCATTCATCCTCTGTTTTCTTCATAATTAACTATAGTGCACATAGATACAAAACTCTTTGGAAGCAGCAATGTTGGAATGCCCAGACATAAGAGTATGTTCGAGTATGAGAGAACAGGTGTGATTCTTTGAGTGTCGCCTGGCTCAATCTGATATCACTACATGTGAGTGCGTTTCTATTTGCCTATTTGACAACTCTCAGTGTGATGCCTGTGACACGAGAGGAACAGAGAGGTGAGAAAGCTTGGGAGGAATGTGCCAGACTTCGAAGCATTTCCTTCATCTTTGCGGGAGTCATGATTCTGAACACAATTCTATGGATATGGTTTCCAGTACCTGAGCTTGCTTGGGTTCTTAGTCCCAATCCGTTGTTTGGGATCATTATAGGCTCCATCATTGGAGTTCCATGCTTCATCATCTTGATGGTTGCAATGCGAGATGCCGGCAAGGAGATGCATGCGCCTCAGAAAGGCATCCAGCTTCACGGTGGAATCTACAAGAAGATAAGACACCCCGGTGCTGTTGGAGAGATGCCGCTCTACATTGTGATTGCGTTATTTATTAACTCGCTTTTCCTTACAGTCTGGATGACAGTCTTCATTTTCGTCTTTACACCGATTCACATCTACTATGAGGAGAAGGATCTCCTGAAACGGTTTGGTGATGTCTACGCTGAGTATCGGAGGAAGACACCTGCAGTGTTTCCCGGACTCAAGCGACGGATGTCCGATGAAAAATGAACAGGGTGAAAGAGAATGACACGAGCAATCGTAGAGGTTGAGGTTCAAGTCCTAGTTGATAATAATGCTGGTGATATGCGTCTACTTGCAGAACATGGGTTTTCGGCATTGGTGAAAGCCAGATTCGATGACTCGAGTGAGTTCAAATTCCTATATGATACAGGTGGTGGTACGCCTGCCTTGGATTATAATCTCAAAGTGTTAGAGAAGGACCTCTCTTCAGTTCAGATGATTATCCTAAGTCACGGACACTATGACCATTCAGCAGGGGTTCTGAAACTCATTAAAATGACTGGAACACCTTTCCCAGTTTTGTGTCATCCTGATGCACTGCTGCACAAGATCTTCACATCTGATGATGGAAAACGACATGAAGTGGGAATTCACAGGTTCTATGATGAGTCTGAACTTACATCTTCGACTGAAGTAATCACCACTAAGGAGCCTCACAAGGTGGCGGATGGAATCATGACTACTGGAGTTGTGCCACGCTCAAATGACTTTGAAATCCTGACTGGCATACTAGAGAAGATAAAGACAGTACATGAAGGGAAAGAAGTCCCTGACAGGATTGAGGACGACCTCTCTGTCATTTTCCATATGAAGGATGACTCTGTTGTGATTCTCACAGGGTGCTGTCACTCTGGAATTGTGAACACCACAGAGCAAGCAATCAACCTAACAGGATCAACATCAAAAATCGGAATAATTGGTGGTCTGCATCTGCATGATGCATCCAACAGACGCTTGACGAAGACAGTTGAGAGTCTGAAGAACTATTCATTCACGACGCTTGCCCCCTGTCACTGCACAGGACTCCGAGGCCGTGCAGCGTTGATGCATGCATTTGGTGAGAGCTTCAAGGATATTGGTTCTGGCTCTACTCTCAAATTCACTAGTGAGTAGTGTTTCAATCCTATCAACCAGTCTGAGAAAGAAATCGTTCTCTCTCGTCTTCGAGTGTGACCCGACAATCGTCAACCGATGTGTCAGTAAACGAACTCCATACATCGTTCAACCTGTCACAAGGATAAATCGAACAGATGGAGCAAACTCGATAGCCTTTTTGCATAGCGCATTCTCTCGCCTCACATTTAGCACAAAATGCATGTACTCTGTCGCTGAAACACCCATCACAGAGAATGTCTTTTGCTTCATACTGCTCATCTTCACTGGACCACTTTTCTGCAATCTCCTGAAGTTTCTCATGATCATTCGACTGCGTTGCTAGGTACGCAGGGCAATCTGAACATACGATACCACATGGTGCCACGATTCTACTTGTCATGTGCAAGTGCTACCACAAGAACTAGATTAGGTTTATACCTGCGTATGTCGGTATCCCGAACAAAGCTGATGAAGATGGCTGAGGAATATATCCAAGATCTGTGGCCTGAAGAAGTTACATTCTGCTGGGGTTGTGGGAAAAACAACAAGCACGGT
>JBHLOX010000148.1:0-6166 GCA_048940045.1 Promethearchaeota archaeon | reverse complement strand
CGCATGCAAACGGTACATAGCAGACAAATGTGTAGGTTGTCCACCAACAGATGTGTACAAGGGCACTCTCTGGGCAAGTCCCAATAAAACCAAGAGGAAACGCAAAAAGAGCAAAGGTTAACTCGACCAAGTCCCTTCGATATTTCTGTGAATTCAATGAGTGACGTATTCATTCATCCACTGGCAGTTGTAGATGATGGAGCCAAGATTGGAGAGGGTACGAAAATCTGGCATTTTGCTCATGTCAGAGGGTCTGCAACAATCGGCAAAGGATGTACAATTGGGAAGGACGTCTACATTGATGCAGATGTGGTGATCGGTAATAACGTGAAGATTCAGAATGGAGTATCTGTCTATCAAGGTGTAACGATTGAGGATGATGTGTTTTGTGGCCCTCATATGACCTTCACAAATGATCTCTATCCCCGGGCTTTCAGTCAATCTTGGGAGATCATAAAGACACATGTGAAGAAAGGAGCATCGATAGGAGCACATGCGACAATAGTCTGCAATACAACTCTTGGAGAGTACTGTATGATTGGAAGTGGTGCAGTAGTCACTCGTGATGTTCCTGCCCATGGACTTGTTGTAGGCAATCCAGCAAGACTTGTTGGATATGTATGTGTATGCGGCCACCCACTCACTGATGAAGTCGAGAGAGATGAAAAGTCCATTACAATGCGATGTTCTAAATGCAACTCTGAGATTGAAATATCTGAGAACTAAGCGAAAAGGAGAGTTTCCCCTCCATTGTCCCATCTATACAAGAAGTTCGTAAAGGAGAGAGTGGCTGACCTTGTTAGTAAGAAAAAGAACATCCGAAACGTAACAATAATCGCCCATATCGACCACGGGAAGACAACGCTGAGTGATTCACTAATAGCAGCGTCTGGATTGCTATCTAAAGAAGTGGCTGCTTCAGCCAGACTGTTGGATTATGACCTTATCGAACAACAGAGGGGGATCACTATCAAGGCCTCAGGGATCTCATTAGTCCATTCTTTTGATGATAATGATTACCTGATCAATCTTGTAGACACTCCAGGCCACATAGATTTTTCAAGTCATGTAACCAGAGGTCTTAGACTTACTGACGGTGCAGTGATAGTAGTTGATGTAATTGAGGGGATAATGGTTCAAACAGAAACCGTATCCAGACAAGCGATGATGGAGCTTGTTAGACCTGTACTTTTCGTGAATAAGGTTGACAGATTATTTCGAGAACGAAGGTTGAATGCCAGGAAGGCTGCTGAGGAAATAAACAAAGTAGCAAGAGAGTTTAACGCAATGCTTGGAAAATACCTCGATGATAAAAGACTCGAGGAGTGGGAGGTTTCCTTTAGCAATGGATCCCTTAGCATTGGTTCAGCGATTGATAAATGGGGAGTTGACATAGCTGTACTCAAGGAATATGCAAAAGGAAGTGAGGAGCCCACAGACTTAGCGAATGCGTTTCTTTCAGTTCTAGAAGAAATTGAAGGGATTTACAAGGCAGATAGAAGAAAGGATCTTTCCGCTCAGTTTCCTGTGGCGCGGGTTGTATTGGATTCAATTGCTAGAGTTGTTCCAAATCCGGAGTTGGCACAGTCGTACAGAGTTCCGATGTTTTGGGATGGAAACCCAAATTCGAAGATTGGTAGGAACCTAATGCAATGTAGTAGTGGTGGTCCTTGCATTTGTGTAGTGGGAGAGGTTCAACCTGACAGACATGCATCTACTGTTGCGGCAGTGAGGGTTTTTTCTGGGATTCTTGAGAGAGCGAAACCTCTGAGAAATTTGAGAACCAGGGAAGAACGCAAGTCGTTGCAGATTGGGATGTATATGTCAAAGACCCGTGTGGACCTTTTGAGTGTTCCAGCAGGAAATTTGGCATTTATCACCGGACTTAGAGATATCGCTGTTGGAGATACTCTGATTGATGCTGAGGGTTTCAAGAGATTAAAGGAACCAATCCCTCCAATGGATGCTCTCCAATATCCGACAGAACCAGTTGTAACATATGCTATCGAACCAAAGAATCTTGCAGAGCTGGGAAACATCCAGGAACCCATTAAGACCTATGTCAACACGGATCCAGCTCTTGAGTTTATTGTGAATCCTGAAACAGGTGAAATGTTACTTTCGGGTGCTGGAGAGCTTCATATTGAGATCACTGTTGAAAAACTAGCTCGACAGGGGATTGAAGTTGTTCTTGGAAAACCTATGGTTCTTCTAAAAGAGCAGCTCACGCATGATGGAGAACCATATTCGTGTGAGAACGAGAATGTTAGTTCATTCACAGTAAGAGCGATGATAGCAAATGAAGGAATAGTACCTGAAACTCTCGGTACAGTAATTGATCAGGATCCAAAGTTAGCAAGTTGGCTTGTGGATGCGTCAAACAAGATCAATCCATTTGGGGATGAAGTTGAGTGGATCAAAGAAGCATTCAGGACTATCATTCGTACCGGACCATTGAGTGGGGAAAGAATGCGAAGATTGGGTCTCTTGATAGAGCATGCAGTTTTGAAGTCAGAGGCACCTGAAACGTCATGGAGAGACATAACTCAGCCGCTTCTTGAAGCAGCAAGGGGAAGTGTATTGTCAGGATCACCAGTAGTTTTGGAACCATGGATACATCTTGAGATCAGCACTCCTGAAGAACACGTTGGTACACTGAGTGCAATCTTGGCTAAGAGAAAGGGACAAGTTCTTGAGATTAATTCTGATAGATCACTCTACAGAATCGATGCAGAAATTCCAGTGAGAGAATCCTTTGGGCTATCTAATGAGATTCGAACGTCTACATCTGGATGGGCAACATGGGGTGCTCGTGCTGGAGGTTATCGAAACATAAAGAATTCCGAGATTCACTACGATTAGGGGCAAGCCCTAGCGCCGCAGGTAGAACCGTCTGTTCATGACTGTTCCAAGTAGAGAGAGTACTCGTCGGTCCACAAGAGAGATGCTATCAATCATCCTTAGTGCACGTGTCAAATTAGAGAACACCGCATTGAGGTAAGGTTGAGCCATGACCAACTCTGATTGCTCAACCATCTCCAGATAGGCATTGGCAATTTTCATCAGACCAAGCCAATCTTCAGCAAGAAGGTAGTTGTATTGTTTCTCGTCAACTTCGACCGGACTCCCAGGAATCTTGACTCTGTCGATATAGGCTGCATACTGATTCTCTAGCCCCAAAGCAAAGCGACGAAGAACTTGCGAGATGGAAGCTGATGTCGCTTTGATGAATTCTGATGACTCAAGGAAAGTAGGTTCTATTAACTCCACTTTGCTGAATGCAATGGCGGCCCTATAAAATCCTGAGGCCAATTCCGAATAATCCTTGTTATCATAAAATGCTCTTATTGTTTGGAGAAGGTAGGTCTGACCCAACCAGTATTGTGCTAGTAGTGGGTCAGTATGTTGAACTGCATCATCCACTGGTGGTCGAATCCTCGCACCAACTTCAAGATTTAGAGCGTTAAGGTTGATCTTTGCAGTTGATAAAGCAGCAATGAGTCCAGCAACATCAGCAAGTGGAGATGAGCTTTGGCTCATTATTTTGGACCTTTCAAGAAGTGTGTTCCATGAACTTTCCAAAAATGGGACTACTAGAGACACTCCTTGTATGAACATTGACTCTTCATCTACTCTAGCATCAATTAGTATTCTATCGATATCGTACAGGAGTCTCAGGAGTCTCGGAGGAATATACCCTCCATGACGGGTTAACAACCAAGCAACATTGTAGGTAGCGATTGCCACCTCTATGTATGCTCGAGTGTCAGTAGGAAAGAGGGGGATGTACTGGGCTAATATCTCACGGAGGGGGTCAGGGATTTGGACCTCAGCCCGTTCGGTAGTACGCATTTGAGAGAGGGCCAAACCCATACGACTTCCTATGAGTTCAATCTCTGTAATACGACCCTCGGTAAATTGACTCTCTCGCATTTGCACAGCCCTTTCAAATGATTTCTGACCCAATGGCCAGAACTCATCACACTCGGTACTAAGACATAACCAACCAATTGCATTCTCAGTTCTAGCTACTTCAAGGTCAATATCCGGGAGACGATTCTCTAGTTCCAAAAGTAGTTCTTTAGCCCCATTGAGATGTTCCATTGCTTGTGTCATGTTTTTATGATCGCCAAGAAGACCATGCGCAAAACCAAGACCTACAAGTGTCTTGAACACGTGAATTTGCAGTTCAGGAGTTTTCGCTTCAATACTTTCGAATATTCTTAGGCCAAGCTTGAGTCGGTCAATGGCTTGTGGAACACCTTCACGCCAACCATTAGCCAAAATACTGGAACCTATCACTAGATGGGCTAGACCAACTTGGTCTCTTCCAACAAGACCGGCATTAAGGGCTAAATCGTAAAGCTCTGCAGCTTTGTCACCAATATCTCTGGCAACGGAGTATGATACAGAATCATCTCGCGTTTCATTCACACCAAGCTGGAGAATGACAGCGGCTAGCCACAATCGGTTATTTTGTGCACGAGCTTCTTTCTCTAGCTTTTTCAGACTTTTTCGGGCATCTCCAAATAGATGAAGTTCTGTGAGGACACATGCATGATCAAACGTAACCTCGAATGCAAAATCTTTCAGACCAATCTCATTGCTTATCTCAATCAACCGATTAAGTAGTAATTCAGCACCTTCAAAGAATCCTTCTTCCTTAAGAATACCCGCGAGACTGTGAACCTCGAATATTGCTAGCTTCGTTGCTCCATCATGTCGCCGATCATATATCGAATTCAATGTCATGAGGACTTCATCAGCCAAGAAGGGAAGCAAAGGTCGAAGATTGAGTTGTATTGAAGCACTAAGGGCTTGCGAAAGCTCACCAAGGATATCAATAAGATTAGGGATAGCCTCAATATCCGGTAGAATCTCACATTCTGACCGGCGATGACTGTTAGTGTATCTCGTATCAAGCAACAGGAGAAGTTCAGGAACAACTCGATCTTTGTGAAAGGACAAACGGATTGATAGCTCAGTAAGTTTTGCACTAGCAAGTCCTGGTCGCCGGAGGATTATCTCCTCGATTGCACGTGCAATATCAAAGAGTGTGTTTGCCTCATCGCTGTCGCTAAAAGAAATGTTCTGAACCGCAGAGAGCCCATCATCAAGAGACATGTTTGCACAGAGTATATCTCTTAATGTAGCTATCAGCAAGTCTTGCAATACAACCTCTCCTCTCTCAGGATGCTCATCAACCCTGCTTTAAAGGTTTCACAGAAAACAATCATCTTTGAATGACAAAATCATGCCACTCTCGAGAGGTGTCTGTGCCCCGCATACGCTCCATCCTAAGTTGATGGATTGGTATTGGATTTGTGTCATCTATTCTGAATCTGAGAACTGCATCCGCAAGATAAGAAAACGTGGCATAGGTCTTTTCTTCATGGACACCCTCCTCAAGGATATACATAATGCTATGAGAGCCCTGTTTGATTCTACCACTCAAACGCTGGACGGCTCTTGGCATAGTAGTGGGACTGGAGTGCAGTATCAAGGTGGATAGGCTGTCAATGACAACGCGTGCCACTACAAGTTTTTCAAGGACCTCTGACAAAACGATGCCAAGTTCACTGATGTCATCTACTTTTGCCAATGAACGAGCAGGACCAGACTTTGGGGCGCCCATTCGTTCTGAGTATCCATCAATGAAGACAAACTGACCTGATGCCTCTTGCTGTTCAATAGTCCAACCATAGCGACTCATGTCGTTACGAATAACTCTTGGAGAAACATCAGTGGTTACAAAGACAGCAGGAAATCCTAATGCTATACCCTCAGCAAGAAAAGCTTCAGCATATGTTGTCTTACCTGATCCGAGTGGACCCACCAACATAAACGAAACTTGTGTGAGCTGACCAAACTTCACCAGATCACTGATCATGGGAGAAGCCTTTGCTGGGGTTTGCACAACCCTTTGCGCGTCTTGATTCTCAACCACTTTTTGGGCCCCACATTATTCCAATCAGACACCGGGACTAATCTCTCCGGGCCATACTCGGATGCCTTCATCTGTGATTCTCATGGAATGAATCCTTGAACTATGTTTCGAACCTCTCAGTTTGAGAACCTCTATAGAGCGAGATCGTGATGTATCACTAATCTTCTCGTTGTAGAGTACAATTACACCAGATGCTAAGAAGGCTTCGATATCAAAAAC
>JBHLOX010000147.1:0-6183 GCA_048940045.1 Promethearchaeota archaeon | reverse complement strand
ATTCCGCATATAGTGCGACCGAACTATTGAACACAGAGGTCTTAGAATGCCTGATAGCTCCACCTGGGAAATCATCGGCGACGACGACATTGACCCCGACTTTGTAGATGAGATTGTGAAAGCTGGGGCTGATAGGATTCGTACCTGTATCCAATGTGGAACCTGCTCCAGTGTATGTCCAAGTGGTCGACAAACCGCATTCAAGACGCGCGAACTCATGCGAAAGGCTCTGCTTGGTCTGAAGGATGAGGTTCTAGCAAGTCCAGACCTTTGGCTTTGTTCAACCTGTTACACATGTTTAGAGAGATGCCCAAGGCAAATCAAAGTCACCGATGCCATACTCATAATGAGAAACATGGCAGTGGAACATGGATTCATGCTACCTCAGCACAAGAAAGCATCGCAGAAGCTTCTCTCAACTGGTCATGCGGTCCCAATCGATGATACCAATCGAGAGTTACGTAGGAACTTGGGGCTCGATGAACTTCCTCCCACCACCCACTCGAATAAGAAAGCACTTAGTCAAGTCCAAGAGATAATGAAAAGGACTGGATTCAAGGTTCTGATAGAAGGCCAAAAGATGGAGGAGAAATAAGTTGACTGAATCACAGACCTACTCTTTCTTCATCGGCTGCGTTATGCCAAATCGACTCCCAAATCTAGAGGCGAGTATTCGAGCTGTACTTCCCAAACTAGGAATCAATCTTGAGGATCTTGAAGGAGCAAGCTGTTGTCCGGCACCAGGTGTCGTCCGTTCCTTCGATGAACCGACATGGTTGGCTCTGGCGTCAAGAAACCTTGCACTCGCTGAGATGTCAGGTCATGACATTATCACAGGATGCAATGGATGTTATGCTACCTTCAAAGAAGCACTAGCTGAAGTCCACGAACATCCTGCCAGGTTGAGAGAGGTGAGGAAGGTCTTCAAGGGAATGAACCTCAAGTACAAGGGAAAGGTTGAGGCAAAACACGTCATAGAGGTCATTGCTGAATTGGGACCGGAACATGTCCGTAAAAGTGTGACCAAGTCACTTGACGGAATAAAAGTGGGTGTTCACTATGGATGCCATCTTCTAAAACCCAGTAGGAACCGACTCTGGGAACAGATACAAAATCCTACGTTCCTTGATGAATTGGTGGAGGCAACTGGAGCCGAGAGTGTAAGATATAAGGACAAGAACTTGTGCTGCGGTGCTGGAGGCGGGGTAAGAGGTTCTCAAGTAGCACTGAGTTATGATATCGCAAAAGAGAAGCTTGACAACTTAATTGAAGCTGGAGTTGACTGCATTGTTGATGTTTGTTCATTCTGTCACCTTCAGTATGAGACTGCTCAGGCTCAGTTGAACAAGGACTTTGGAGAGAATAGGTATCAGATTCCAGTCATCTATTATACCCAACTACTTGGTCTAGCTATGGAACTTGACCCTAGTGAACTGGGTCTTAATAATCATGCCATCAGTACGCAACCGCTACTTGATAAGTTACAACACTAGAACCATTTCCTTGCCGCATAATATACGACTAAAGCCATTACTCCGCTAGAGAATAGAAGAATCGCAACGAAAATAACAATACGGAACTCTAGTTCTGGCGGGGTGGTTGTTGGTGTTGTTGATGGGGGTGTAGTTGTGGGCACTATTGTACCCGCAGTGAACATATTGTCAGAACGATCTGATGAGAAATAGATTCCATCTCTGACTCGAACCTCAATGAGATATGTGTCTGCTTTGACAAGATCGGAACAATCCCATTCAAGCCATGTCAGATTTGTGGAAGTTACAAGAGATTCAAATGTTGTGCCTGAGTTTGAGGAAAAAAGTACGTCGTAAAGGAGTGTGTCATCACCATTTTGATCTGAACCAATCCAAGTAATATTGTGAACATCTACCCAGGTTTCGTTGCCATTTGGAGTGAGAACTGTGACCTTGGGTACGAAATAGTTACCAATGTAAACGTCAGTGAACTCGGAGAACAAGGCTGTTCCATTACTCAACCATGCAGTGGACCTGATAGTACAAGTTGCATTATTCCCAAGAGCACGAGTATCGAGTTCAAGTATAGTCAGATTATCTTCGATCGAAATGACCGCTGGAATCGCTGGGGCTTCAACCTCAAGCCTTGTTCTATTTATATTGGAGGAAATCCACTCTGCCTTCAGTGTCACATGATCTCCACCAATGGAAACTCCAGACTCCACATTTACAGCTGTGTGGTTAGTACGAGTAGTATAAGTCAGATTGAGATGTGGAGTTTCTGCAGAGTGATGATACTGATCTACTGATGAAACAGACTGAACTATGGTTTCATACGAAAAACTCGTTATTGGCAGAGTTGTTGTTAGCATCACTAACAGGATTAATACGGGCCCTTTACCTATTTGTAAGAATTTCCTGGTTTTGTTTTTCAATCTCTTTCACCTTCCGGGAATGGTTGTTCTCTCCAAATTTTCAGGGTTTCATACCACAATATGATACAAGCTGATACAAGCAGTATCAGAAGAATTACAGAATACCAGTCCGCACTAACCCAAAACAATAGACTTCCAAGTGCAGCTGTAAGTGAAGTGTAGAAGGTCGCATAAAACAGAAATCGGGGGACCATTATGCGACCACGGCCCATGAACTGGTTTAGTATTCCTATACGCACATCTCGTTTTACTGTATATTGGCCATGTACATCTTTGTCAACAAGCCCGAATTGCTTCAGCCGTTCTAAATGATGCATTGACAACGATGGACTTGACAGTTCAGCCCCCCTTTGTATCTCACGAGCCGTCAAAGGTTCTGGATGTCTTAGCATGTACCAGTAGACGCTTAAGGTCTTGCCCTTAATGAGCTCCGCCAACTCATCATCAGTTGGTTTCTCCTTAGTCAAGACCTACTACTCCTTTTTTCAGGAAGCAAGATAGTTATCCTCAGCTCTTAAAACCTGTTGATTGTGCTCAGGAAAGATAGGTCCTCCAAGGTAAGGCTAAAATAGCTTGTGCGTGCGCCAAGGTTCACGCCTAAACAGGTATCTGGAACGGCAATTACAGAGTGGACTCTTGTCAGAGGGTTCAAGGAGAAAGACATTGATGTCAATGGTTCGGAAACCAATCACGCCGAAACCTCCAAGGACTAGAGAGAAGGTCCTCGTCATCCTCCGGGAACAGTGCAAACAGTGTATGCTCTGCATAGAGTTTTGTCCTAAGAATGTACTGTGCCTCACTGACATATACAATCGAAAGGGATACCATCCAGTGACGGCGTGTGACATCGATGCCTGCGTGAACTGTGAGTTCTGTGAACGGATCTGTCCAGACATGGCAATCTTCTTGGCTGACCGCGAAGAAGCGGAGAAAGCCTACAAGGCAGGTGCTCTCGAAGAGGGTACAAACATTCCTGAGTTTGAGAGAGATTTGCCCAAGGAGGAGAAGTAGATGCCTGAACGGGTCATGTTCACGATGGGCGATATTGCAAGTGCTGAAGGCGCTCTAAGTGCAGGATGTAGGTACTTTGGCGGCTATCCAATCACACCGGCGACAGAGATTGCTGAATGGATGTCACAAAGGATGCCTGAGCTTGGAGGGGCTTATGTTCAATACGAGGATGAGATAGCTTCTATCACGAGCGTAATTGGAGCATCTTGGACAGGCGTGAAGTCCATGACTGCCACATCAGGACCAGGTGTGAGTCTGATGCTCGAAGCAATAGGTCTAGCAGTCATGACTGAAACACCGTTGGTACTTGTCAACATCATGCGCGGAGGCCCAAGTACTGGGCAGCCAACAAAGGGGCAACAAGGAGATGTCATGCAGGCAAAATGGGGCAGCCATGGAGATTACCAGATTATTGCACTAACCCCAGCCTCAGTTCAAGAGATGTTTGATCAGACTGTCCAGGCATTCAATCTATCTGAAAGATACAGGACACCTGTTTTTGTCCTAGCAGATGAAACTGTAGGGCACATGAGAGAGCGTCTGGTGATCCCAGACGAGAAGGACTTGAAGCTTGAATATCGTAAGCTACCAACTGTGGACCCCTCAGAATACTTACCCTTCAAGGCGGATGATGATTTTGTACCACCAATGGCACTATTTGGCTCAAAATATCAATTCTATGCCACTGGTTTGACTCATGATGAACGTGGATATCCTAGCGATAAGGAAAATGTCCAGATTGAACTTGTGACCCGACTCAATGACAAGATTGTGAAGAACGCAGACAAAATCATTGACTTGGAGAGATTCATGCTTGATGATGCAAAGATTGCAGTCATCTCCTATGGGACTCCCTCAAGAAGCGCTAAGAGAGCAATCAAAGATGCTCGTGAGCAAGGAATCAAGGTCGGTATGCTAAGGCTCAAGACTGTGTGGCCTTTTCCAGAGGAACAGGTGGCGCAGCTTGCTTCGGAAGTGAAACACATTATCGTGGCTGAGCAAAACTTGGGACAGGTCTACTATATGGTGAAAGCTGCAGCCTCACCCACACCGGTACATCTCATGACAAAGCCTGCAGGCATGCCTCAACTACCACATGAGATTCTTGACAAAATCAAAGAAGTCAAATCTGTCTGATTTGCGACAAGAAGACTTAGAAAGACTTCGAATTCTCAACTTTTCATGAAGGTTCTTTTGACCGGTGCTTTTGGCAACATTGACGAAAGCACTCTACTTGCACTTTTTGAGAAGAATTTCGATATCAGATGTTTTGATCTCAAAACAGAGAGAAATGAAGAAATACAGAAGAAACTGACAAAGAAAGGTCAGTTTGAAACGATATGGGGAGACATCCTGAATCAAACAATTGTCGAAACCATA
Organism: Promethearchaeota archaeon; assembly: GCA_048940045.1. Classification (GTDB taxonomy): domain Archaea; phylum Asgardarchaeota; class Thorarchaeia; order Thorarchaeales; family Thorarchaeaceae; genus SMTZ1-45. The sequence goes on along the minus strand of JBHLOX010000147.1, from coordinate 1,385 downwards.
ATTGAAGAAGTTGATTGTATCATACACCTAGCTGGTATTATTCCACCTTTATCAGAAACTAAACCAGATTTGGCAAAATCAGTAAACATTGAAGGAACCAAGCTTCTGGTCAATACAGCTGAAAAGCAGGAAACTACACCGAAATTTATCTTTGCCAGCTCTGTATCGCTTTTCGGTCCGACAATGCATCTAAAACCACCAAGGACCATACACGACCCAGTTCATCCAACTGACACCTATACTGAAACTAAACTAGAGTGTGAAAAGATAATCAAATCGTCTAGTATTCCATGGACAATCCTTAGATTGGCTGCAACCCCTCCCATCGAGATGAGTACAGAAGTTGATCCTATAATGTTTGAGCTACCTCTAGATCAACGAATTGAGTTTGTCCACTCAAGAGATGTGGGACAAGCTTTTGCAAATGCGGTGGAAGCAGAAACTATTGGGAGAACGCTCCTCATTGGAGGAGGACCATCTAGTCAGATGTTACAACGAGAATTTCTATCAAAGCTTTTCGAAGGAATGGGAATTGGAATGCTTCCCGATTCTGCATTTAGAGTAGCTACGAAGCCCGAAGAGTACTTCTACACGGATTGGTTGGACACGGAAGAATCCCAACATCTGTTACAATTTCAATCTAGGTCTTTTGAAGACTATATAGAGGAGATGAAATCTCAGCTCGGAATAAAGAGGTATGTGGCCAGATTATTTAGAGGGCAAGCCCGAAAAAGGATGCTAAATGCTTCACCATATTACCAAGAGAATGAGAAATAGAGTGTAGTGGAACAGACTGCTAGACGTATTCTTGCTAACTCGCTTTATTATCAAGAATATGATTGAAATAACCGAGATTCTAATGACACGAGTCTATTTTCTCACTATATTCATGACCGTTTCGTATCACTCTGTAAGCAATCTATGCTCGAATAGATAAGAAAGAAAAACATCAACTCGGTTAGTAATAATTTCTCAATTACGAAAAGAATCTCATTTTCAGACTCCAAAAATCCCGAAGACTTTATTTCAATTTGTAACTGATTAATTAGGCGATTGGTTCTGTGGAATCGTGGTACTAAAGCAAAAGTCCGTTGTAAACAAAGCACAATAACGCGTCACCAACACTCCCACCAGCAGAGAAGATGCGGACCTCATTTTTCTGAACCTCAATTACGAAGGGGTCTAGATATGGAAACTGTGAATGATGTAAGGGTTGGGGTGTTCGTCTGTCATTGTGGACTGAACATTGCTGGTACTGTCGATGTTGCTATGGTTAGTGAACATGCAAAGACACTCCCTAACGTAGAACATTCTGCAGATTTGATGTTTACATGTTCAACAGATGGTCTGAAGACAATACAAGATGCGATCAAGGAGTATCACTT
>JBHLOX010000026.1:0-24907 GCA_048940045.1 Promethearchaeota archaeon | reverse complement strand
GTTCTTTCAGCTGGAGCTCGAGCATATCTTCAGAAACCGTTTAGCATGTACGATATGACGGACATAGTAAGAAAGGTAAAGCCTGTTTATTGATTGGCTTTTACTCAGGTAGTCTGGCATCTGGAAACGCAACTATGCCATCTGAACCAATTTTGAACATCATTGGTTTCATGACGTGCTTGGCACCCCTCATTTTGACTACACGTATAGTTCGTACATAATCACCTGGTGAATAGGGCATATTGAGAGTGACCACTCCATCATAGATGAAAAATGGCATCTCGTCATTCTGTGCTGTTGCACTTGCCTTCAACTAATGCGTTAATACGATGGTGGATTCCCAGTCCACAATCTCTCTCACAAAACCATAGACTAGTTGGCGAATCTCAGAACGGTTTCCAGCAAGTTCAAGCAATGGACCTACTCATGTTTGGCTTTTCCAAGCACCTATATATCCTCGAAACTATTATTTCACGCTTTCTCCCATTTTGGCGAAGAAAACCACTAGAAGCCTTTTGATAGCCATATGCAGCGAACTAGTAGAGGAGCAGGAACTGGCAGGCTTACCCGATAATGGTGATTTGAAACGTGCGTGACAATCCAATAATCCCGGAGTTCATGATGTACACAACAGGATTAGAAGATATTGAGATTAACGAACTTCGTAGCAGAATCGCTGCATATTCACGTTCCCCAAAAGACCGATTCATGCTCTTCACCGATGTTCTAATTGAGTATATTGGGAGTGGAGAGTGGAAAAATCGGAGTCCTGCTTTTCTAGCAATGTGTGCGAAAGCAAGCTTCCTTCGAGGAATGTATGGGTTCAATCAGATTTTGGCAAAAGAACTCTCAAATCTGACTGCAAGAGGTTATGCTGCAGCCGCATATTGTCGACAGAGTCTAGATCCGCGATGGCTAAATAATCTTCGCAATATAACTAACCAGACTTGGCAGGCTAAAGACTACATAGCATTCGCAGAGCTATCCGGTCAGCTCGCATCTGTACTCATTGATCTAGGTTACATAGATCATGCGAAGGATGTAGCTTCTGAGAGTATCGAGAAGGTGACGCAGGCCACCGCGAAAAACACTGAGATTCGAAATATGGTTCAGGCTGCTCTGCTACGAGCCCGTGTAATTCTAGCCTACATCGCAGTATCAACAGAGTCTCAAGAGGAAGCATTGATACGTCTTGACTCAGCACAAGATACAGCAACTCATCTTGATCATCAATTGGCTCTAACTGATATCAAATTCTATAGGAGTCGCGTTCTGGAAGAATTCCAAGAACATGACCGTGCTCTAGCATTAGTGACTATTGCTCTGAGAACATACCAACGAATGGGTTATCTTCAGGGTGTTTCAGATGCTCGAAATCTACGTGGAGTCATCAATCTCAATATGGGCCAACTCCAAGAAGCTCGTGATCAATTCGAGGAGCTCCTAATACTTCAGCAGCAACTTAACAACCAGGTAGGACTGGCTGCAACCCTCATCAATGTAGGTGAAATTGACAGGACTCTCAATCAAATCTCTCAAATGGAAACCTACAACCGAAGAGCCCTAGAAATAAGTCAAGAAGCAGAATACATGAGAGGGATAACTGTGGCAACAGTCAACCTTGGTGATGTTGCGCTCCGCAAAGGTGATACTGAAGAAGCTTTGCGACTCTACAACGAAGTAATTGAACTAAGTGAGGGTGCTGGACTAAAAACAATCCTTACACTCACTCTATTCCTTGCTGGTGATGCAAACTTCATCCTGCACAGATATGACCAAGCAATTGAACGGTATAAGGATGCCAACAAACGTGCTCTGGAGATAGCACATTTTCTCTATGCATTCAATGCTGATATTAGTGAACTCGTCACACTCTGGGAAGTTGGGAAAAAACCAAACAAGAAACTTCTGAAGAAGATTCGCTCAATCATGGGCTCAAGTGAGGATTGGTCAGAATTCACGGAGTCTGGTCTGATGAAGGAAGTCCGAAAAAAAGTCCTTGATGACCCAGAAAGTGAAAGTGATCTGTGTGTATTTTTTGATGGTGAGAAGTGTTTTGAATGCAGAGTTGAGCGAACGGGCTTGCTGAAGGAGTGTTTTGGGAATCTGTTATGGATGGGTGGTTTGTGTCCCTATTTCAAGGAATTTCTCATTGAGCTTGAGAATTAGCTTCTCAAATCTACTGTCGAGTTTTTCAATTGGTTCATAACATGGAATCAGAATTATGACAAGAGTGATTAGAATAAATGAGCGAAGTATCCTTATGTTGCGAAACAAGTGAACTCCAATTGCGCAAGCATAAACCTAATCTCCGCAACAAAGTGGAAAACGAGTAAAGCAGACTTCATCATAACATACCAAACACCAACCGCTGGTGATAGACATGAACAGCAATAACAAGAAAATACTGGTTGTCGATGATGAACAGACGACCACTGTTTTGGCAAAGACATTCCTTGAGAAACACGGATTTGAGGTGGTAATAGCTAGTGATGGGGAGGAGGCTCTCGAACTAGCAGAGAGGCAGGTTCCAGACCTGATTCTTCTAGATGTGATGCTTCCAACCATCGATGGTTTTGAGGTTTGTAAGAAACTGAAAGACAATGCTACTTTCAAAAACACTCCAATTCTGATGTTCACTGCTAAGGGTCTTAGCAGTGATGTAGAAAAAGGAGAGGCTGCTGGTGCGGACGAATACATCATCAAACCCTTCTCGGGTAAGGCTTTGGTAGCTACAATTAGAAAACATCTTGGAATGAGTGACTGAGTGAGTCTGCAACCATATGCGTGGAGAACCATCTAAACAGAACGGTTCAAAATTTGGCATAGTGGGCAATCTACTTACCAAACCTCCCAAGGGCTATGTTTTCTTAGTCATGGCTCCTCAAGACAGTCACTATGATCTATTCATGCGAACTCTGATCAGAAGAGCAATTGAGATGGGGCTCTCAACTCTTGAGGTTGTGACATAAGCAAGGAATCGCTCTGTAATGACAGAACTAGCTCAAATGCAAGGTAATGGCTTTAGCATAATGGAGGTGGGTTATGGACAATATATACCCTCGGTGAATATACCTGTTCCCCGCATCTCCATGAGATCAACATTCAGCTCAGAAGTCTTAGAAAAGACCTAATGCCTAATCTCATTACCTTCGAAGGTCTCATAACTCTCCTGATAGACTTCTCAGCACGCGATGTTGTGCAATTCTTCAAGGAGTGCGTAGAGGAGAGCATCAAGATTGGCTCTAACGAGTTCTATCTCGTACATGCTAAAACTGCAGATGAAATCACCATCAATCAGCTATACTCTCTCGCTCAGGGAATAATAACACTGACCACATCGCGAGGAAAACACTATCTTACAGTGAAGAAAGCAAAGGGTGTTGAACTGCCATACAATCCAATTGAATATGTCCCAAGTATGTCCAGTGAGAAAAGAGCGGATTGGAAAATCATTTGGAACTGGTAATCCTCACTCTGGGTCAATCACAATCTCTACATCATCCTCAGAATCATTTTTCTTCCTTGATGTAAGAGGTCCATCTGTAAGCATATCTTCGAACATCTTGAGAGCTTCTTTGACTATACTTGCCCAAGCATCCTCTCGTTCTTCAATCGTATCATCGACTTGTTGACGAATTGGATCAATTAGAGCTCGTACTTTCTGACAGCTCTCCTCATCCCATGCAGCATGTTCCATGATCGCATCTATCTGACGAATAATTTGACTCCTTAGCGAGGCAAATCGCATTCGTTCATCATCCAGGCTCTCCAACTTTCTGTTGACCTTTCCTAACTCGCGTAGAAGCTTCCTTACAGCTGCTACATCTGGTCTTGCTTCCGGGATGATGAAACCCTGAGGAACAATTAGACGCCTCCCTGTTCTTCCATGACTTCTGAGTCTAACAGTAAAGGCATTTGGAAGAATGGTTGTGGATAGACCAAAACGAACATTGAGCCGATAGTAGACTCTATCAGGTCCGACCTCACTCTCTCCATGTTGTCTCTCCACGAGACCAGCTTCTTGCAGTGCTTCAAGATGTTTGAACACACCACGAGGTGTCAGCCCTAGGACTTTACTCAACTCATATGGATACCTCTCCCCCTGTGCGAGCAGGCGAAGAATCCGCCTACGAGTTTCATTTCCTAAAGCCTTGAAGACTTTGTCAAGATCACTTGGTCCTTGTGACATCCTTCGTCATCATTCCATGTCGTCGTTAAATTTCATTTAGAGGTATTCAACTGTTTCCCAGATTCCATAGAGAAAAGTGAGCCATTCCATGTAAAGCTCATCTGGTTGCCAGAGATCAATGCCTGAAGTCGACGCCCAGTCAGGAAATACCTCTTGATTTTGATTCAATTCCATTACTTGTTCTCCAATGTTTCATGAATCTACTAGTTACCTTTCAAAATTGGTTGGATATAACAACCGCTCCAGAATCTAGTACATCTAAGATACCAGTTGGTATCTTAGCATTTAAGGGTTGGCACATGACCATTGGTCAGAGTCTAGTTCATCTTCGTTCACTAAGCTTTCGTTCTTCTGCACCTGCTGGATTCATCGATCCATGGCTTCGATACCGTTCTAGTAGGGTGTCGCCTTTCTCGCGGACTGGTTCTTGACCAGAAAGAAATCCTGTCGACACTCCCTCTTTTGTCTTGATTGCCCTTCTTGATGTATTCATCATAAGAAGATAGCGCAGAAACTCAAGATCCGTCACTTTTCTGCCCATTTTACGCTGGTAACGCATTTTTTCATCTTCCCAGGTCAAAATATCGTGTTCTGTGAGCCCTTTGAACAGTTTATTCTTGAGTACGGTCATTTCTCATTCTCCATCAAAGTTAACCATTCTAACCCAAATCTATGCTATATCCCCTTGTGATACCTAGGGATTACCAGAACCAAAACACCTAGACTCAGAGTTTAGGAAAAATCCGACCTACTCTCTTTTTGTGCTCTTCAAACTCAATTATCCAGTATCATCACTTTTTTCTTCAGGCTCTTCTTCGGCTGTAACAACTCCGCCTTCAGTCGTAGGCGCTGGTGTGAACACAGCCCCATTCGGCTCCTGTCTCGGTGTGTGATAGAGACTCTCTTTGCGAGTCTTTGTAAACTGAGTGACTGCAGTCCAAGTTGCTGACCTGGCAGCTAATGGCGTCAGTTTCTTGATCCTAAACATGACTATTGCTGCTAAGTCGATTAGAATTATGTTCATTCCCAATAGAAGTATTGAACCAGCACCGATTCCTAGAAGGATAGAACTCCCATAGACTGCTCCTAGAGTTAACATGAGAGCTGCATTTACTGCAGGAGGCATCAGAGCCGCTGAAATCGCAACACCGACAAGACTTGACATGTCCCCCTTCGTCACTGAAACCGCAACAGCTGGTCCAGAGATGATTGCAACACCTACATCAATTGCTGAAAAACCAGCTCGACGAGTGATCTCTGTAATAGTAGGATCCAATGGATTCATGTGGCCTTCTACCATTAAAATCCAATCTGACGGTGTTCCTATAATTAGAATCGGCAAAATCAACGCCATGAAAATACCAACTGCAAATGAAAGACCTAGAGAAATCAATTCATTTACTGTACCTTTGACGAACAGTTGCCTGTCTCTGACAACATATCCCAGTGCTACTCCGAGCATTGGCCCCATCAGGGGAGATAGCAGCATCGAGGCAACGATGACAGTTGTGTTATTCTGGACCAAGCCAAAGCCAGCCATTGCAGCTGCTAAAATTGAGAAAGCGATGAAGTCAAAGCTCAAAGACGCTTGCTTCTTCACATTCTCATATATCTCTTCAACCGCGAGCGTAGCATCTCTCTGTATTTTTGTGTCACTCACTTCTTCCGTTTCTCGAGGAAGAGTTGCCTTTAGATCGATGATGTCAATAAAGCCGTATTCTACACCTACACCTCTACTCTTCAGCTTCTCAATTACATCATTCACTTGAGCATCAAAAATCCTGAATTGCAGTAAGTGGGCATTATCAGTGTTCATCTTCGTGATATTATTGATACCCAAGGCATCTATAATAAAATCAAACACTGCTTCGGTCTTCTCATAGGGTACGGTTATTTGTACCTGAATCAAGAGGCGCACAGCTCCCGAGTTAAAGCGCAGCTCAATTGGAACGGTATTAAGGGTTTCTGGACATAGCCTTTTTAGTAATTGTAATACTGTTAATACCAAACTTCAATTATTTGCGCATTAAGCACCAAGCTTTTCTTTCATTTTGCACCACCAATTAAGAGAGGAACCAAGAATGGGTGTCATCGAGGTCATCATTGTCCTTGCAGGTTGGTTTGGTTTGTCACTCACAGGAGCACTGGCACCTGGACCACTATCTGCGGCAGTCATTCAACAGGCTAGCAAGCGTGGACGACTACATGGTATATTACCTATGGTTGGCCATTCTCTAGTAGAGCTAGTGATAGTTATAGCCATCATCTTAGGCGTCAATTCAGCTGTTCTTGACCCCTATACTGATGTTCTCATGGGTGCTGGCGGAGTGATAATCATCCTCTTCGGTTTAGTAGCTCTTCGCGACTACAAACAAGAGGATGTTGATTTTGAGGAAGAAAAGAAGGAATTGACTGCGTCATCCGCCATAGAAGCGACAACACAAGGGGCGCTCGTCAGTATCTTTTCACCTTATTTCATTTTATGGTGGATTGCCGCTGGCTTCACAGCGATCAACTACCTGCTAGAGAACGTGCAGTGGAGTCTTGGTGCTGTTCTCATCGCCGGCACACTCATCTACTTCACCCACATCTCTACAGACTTTATCTTTGGAGCTTTTCTCGCTGTTGGAGCTACATATGGTAGTGAAAAGGCTCAAGTTGAATCCAAAGTAGGACGACTCAACTTAGTCAATATAGGAATTGGTCTGTTTCAGGTTGCTCTTGGAATATTCTTCATCATGTTGGCTATACCCGGTCTTCTATACGGAGTTACTTGAGCGATATACTCAGTCGAACTCTCCTCTGAGAACGGTCAACACTGCAAATGCTACCACAGCACCTACTATAGTAGCAATAGTTCGCTCGACAATCATCAGAGGAAGGATGCTTATGAAAAGACCTGCTTCTAATCCAAGGATAAAGACCGAGCCCATAGCCATCATTGAGTGATCAAGCATTGCCCCCAGAAATGTGAATGGAAGAATCTGTAGATACTTTGATGATCCTTCCTTGTCCAGGTCAAACTCAATTCCCACATACTGAAGAACTAATGCCACAATCACCGCTAGCATGTAGGGAGTCATGAACAGCCACGCTTCCAATCGTGCCACCAGAAAGAGTGAGATTATCAACAGCAAGTAAATCGCTGTGATGAAGGGACCTGGAATGGGAATATTTGCCACCTTCGTGATTTGACGAGTTGATAGACCCACGAATAACCCTGCAACAGCTGGTCCAAGAATGATGGTTGGTATTATCAGGTAGAGATTGAAGGGTGTCACCATTAGTACTATAGTCGCGAGAATACCCCCAATCAGTCCAAAAACAAATCCCCTGAGTGGTCCGAGGATGATCCCAATAATGGGTGCGATACAGATTGCGAAACTGATTATACTGGCTGCTCCTATGAAGGCACTCAAGGGAACAATCGCAAGCACAGCGTAGAGTGCTGCTAGAATAACTCCTATAGCTACGCGTTTGGTCTCGCTTGTTGTTTCGAGTAGTTCCATATGAGGTTCGTCATTTGCTTCGTGCAATTTACCCATTCCGCAAAGTGAGGACTTCTTCATTGGCTTAAGACGGTTATGGTCTGAAAATGGTAAACGTTTTAGGTAGGCGTGCTTCACGCGGCTCTAATGGAGGCATTCGTCTTGAGTAGCGAAGAAATCTTTGATGTCATTGTTGTGGGTGCCGGTTGTCTCGGTGTAGCATCTGCTTATTATCTGCAGAAGAACAGCCCAGACAAGAAGATACTTCTGCTTGACCGAACTCTGGCTGCAGGACAGGCAAACACTGCAATGAGTGCCGCAGCAGTTCGTAATATGTTCGCATCATCCACAAATCAGCTGCTCACAGACACCTCCATCAAGTACTTCGAACATGTTCAGGAAGAAGTTGGATATGACCTCTTCTTCGAGAAGACAGGATATCTCTGGTTGCTTAGCGAAGAGCAGTTCAACCATGAAAGTGTGCAAGTCTGGATGGAGCGCATGAAGAGGTCAGGTATCAATTACAAGGTCTACAACAAAGAAGAGCTCAAGAAAATGATTCCAGGTCTCAATGTTGATTTTTCTGGCGATGAAGAAGCAGAACTCATGAACCTCCAAGAAGTAAGCTACGGTCTCTTCGGGAGAGATTGTGGCGTTCTAGATCCAACTAGACTGGTTGAGTACTACTTCGGGGAGTTCACCAAGATATCTCACGTCAAGCCGCGGTTTGGAATTGAGGTTGAGAAGCTCCTACTTGAGGCTGATCCAAAACTCGACCTTCCTGGAGAACCCTATGTTTGGCAGAAGAAAAGAGTGAATGGAGTTGTCACAAACAAGGGGACCTTGAGGGCTGATGTTGTCGTTCTGGCGACAGGCGCATGGACAAATGAGCTATTGGATCCAATAGGAATCGACAGTCTGACAAAAGGAAAGAAACGACAGCTCTTCGTCATTCATGCTGAAGATAAGGAGGACCTCCAAGCATTATTGGATGTCAAAGGTTTCAACGAACTAGGATGTATCCCTTTCACAATTCTTCCTTCAGCTGGTGTCTACTTCAGACCACAACTTCAGGAGCGAGGGTTCTGGGTCGGGTGCGGAGACAAGGTAGGTCGAGAATACAAGTATGTTCAGACTGATGAGGATATGGTACCAGAAAGCGCTTATTATGAAAATAGTATGTACCCTGTTCTCTCAAAGTACTTCCCTGGATTTGTAGGAGCACGACCAGTAAATAGTTGGGCTGGTGGTTACAACTATAGTCCTGATAGGATTCCATTCGTCTACCTTGATTGCGGCGTGTTGGTCGTCAATGGTGCTAGTGGTTCAGGTATCATGAAATCTGACGCAATGGGTCGAATCGCAGATGCTCTTTATCGTGGGGAAACTGAGGCGGAGCTCTTTGGAGGGAGGAAGATACGGGCGAACGCACTCAGCATCAAGGACAGAGATGTTGAGGTAGAGAGCGTCATCATCTAGCGCCATTTTCACTCTATTACAAAAGCCTAAAAGGCAGACGCTGCAGTTTTTTGTGAGACTAATAGAAAATACCCGCTATCAAGGCAGGCTATCATCAATGGACGAAGAACATCCTCCCAACCGAGGTGGATCAAATGAGCAGCGACACAGTAGAGAATGGAAGCCTCTCAATAATGGCTTTAGAGAGCGGCATCAAGTATGCCTCATTAGATGATGCCCCAGATGACCCGTTGCTCATAGAAATAATTGGTATTCGTCCGAATGACCTTGCCAAGATCTCACAACATTTTGAAATTGATTTAGAGGACCTGCAAGATGTTCAGGACCTTGATGAGAGACCTCGACTTCAGATAGAAGATAAGTTCACTATGATGGTCTTTCGAGTCCCACTTGATATCCGGGTTGAGGACAGGGAATACTCCACAAATCCAATTGGTATCTTCACCAATGGTCGTGATATTATCGTTATTCAAAACGACGTAGTTCCTCTTCGAAAGACACGACTGCGACAGAAGATAGCACTTGGGACAACCGCTGCTGAGGTCATCTATCGCTGGCTTGAAGTCATAATACACGCATTCGAACACACATTAGACCTGATAGAAGAAACTATCAACAAGACGGAAGATGTCATTATGCGTGAGATATATCCATCCCAACTCGAATGGTTCTTCCAGCTCTCCCGTGACGCGATTTTCATGGAAACCTCACTGAAAGCAAACATGAAGGTTCTCAGGCGCTTGAAGCGGTTCAATGTAGTTGGTCGAATGATACTTGATGTAGATCGCCTTGAGGAACTTGAGGTTGACCTTCAACAGCAACTGGAGCTTTCGGCAATCTACAGAGAACTCATTGCAAATGCTATGAACGCATATGACAGCATTGTCAGCCACAACCTGAACCGCGTCATCAAGACACTCACATCAATTTCCCTTCTTGTTAGTGTACCAACATTGATTGCTAGCGTTTATGGGATGAACGTGGGTCTTCCATTGGAAAGTGATCCACTTGCCTTCTTTTTGATAATCATATTCAGTCTATTCATCACACTACCTTTGCTCTTATTCCTTCGACGGAAGGGTCTTGTTTAGTTCTCTGGTTTCTTCGCAAGAATCCAATAGTGAGTTTCGTCATCAGTTGTTACAAGTCTTTCAAATATGACCTCGAACCCAGCATTGTTCACGAGCTGAAGACTCTCTCGTGCTGCTGGGTGGCTCCATGCCATTGGCACCCCAAAGTAGTCACTTATCTCCTCCCAGTCAGTATGGGCTGTACCCACTAGCATTACGCCCCCAGGTTTCAACCAATTGAAGATCTTGGTGTATAGACGCGGGTGGTGTGTTCTAAAGATGTGGATGAACGCATAAGTTGAGATTATTCCATCAAACGACTCAGGTTCAAATTCTGTCTTCGTGATATCACCAAGGATTAATTCAGCCTCTGGTACATTCTCTTTCGCTAAGTCAAGCATCCCCTGAGAGAAGTCGATGCCTTTAGCCTCATAACCCATATCGATGAGTGTTCTGAGTACCGGAACTCCCCCACCGCATCCAATATCTAAGACGGTTCCATGCTCTGGGAGGTGTGAGAGAAACTCCTGAATCTCTTCCTCATTCTTAAACAGGTCTCGACCTGCATAGTATGCTTTGGCTATTTTGTTATACCCATCTTTCACTAAATTCCCATGCTCATCGGGTCCCAAACCATGTTCTTTCTCAGGCATGATTCTCTCGTCCCATAATATTGACGTGTATACGTAAGTCCTTATTTATCGGATGGTCACTTTATGAACCTATGAAAATAGCAGTTCTTACAAGTGGCGGCGATAGTCCTGCTATGAATGCAGCCATTCGTGCCATTACTCGAGTTGGGATTCATCGAAATTGTCAGATTTTCGGTGTTTTTGGTGGATTTCAGGGAATTCTTGATGAAAATATTCATGAGTTGAACTCTAGGTCTGTTTCGAGAATTCTACATAGAGGGGGTACAATTCTCACCACTGGTAGATCTGAAGAGTTCAAGACTCAGAAAGGTCTGAAGAAAGCTGCAAAGATCTTGACAGACCGAGGTTTTGATGCCCTCCTTGCCATTGGGGGAGATGGCACCATGCACGGTTTAGATGCTCTAAGTAAACATTGGGAGGGTTGGTCGATTGGCCTTCCTGGCACAATTGATAATGACCTCTACGGAACTGATTATACTATCGGTTTTGATACCGCTGTCAATAATGCTCTGGAGGCATTGGATAAGATTCGGGACACTGCGGAATCATTCCAACGTATCTTTCTTGTTGAAGTTATGGGCCGTGACGCGGGATTCATTGCGTTCCATGTTGGCTTTGCAACTGGTGCATCAGCAATCCTCATGCCTGAAACGCAGACGACTATGGAAGAGCTAGCTGAGAAGGTCATCAAGGCAAAGAACAAGGCTAAATCAAGCGTTTTGGTTGTTGTGGCTGAAGGTGATGAATTGGGAAATGCCCATAAGATTGCAAAAGGACTCTCGGAGAGGATTGGCGATGAATGTAGGGTGTCAGTTCTTGGATATATCCAAAGGGGAGGAAATCCAACGCATTTCGACAGGATTCTAGCAACACGTCTTGGAGCCTTTGCAATAGAGTGCCTTCTGAGTGGTGAATATGGAGGTCTAGTAGGAGAGGTCAACGGAGAACTCATTATGACTCCATTTCAGGAAACCTGGAAAAACAAGAAACCGATTGATCAGTGGATGCTTGGACTCTTGGATGAATTGTCAGGATGATTCTCGGCAGACTAATACGTAAGTGTGTATATGTGTAATTTGAGGTCAAGGTATTGGTGTTCAAACACCTTGCGGACTATCATCTCTGGGCAGGTTGGAAGATGAGAGAGCTCCTTAGTGGTTTGGACGCCGACGATTTCTCCCAAGAGGTTCTTGGCAAAAGTCCACGTGAACTTGTTCAGCACATAGTTCTCGCTCTTGAAACCTGCTTCTATTTCATTGAGGATGAGAAGGACAAGTCGGTCTTTGATCGAGTAAAAAGACTGCCACGTCAGGAGCTTCTCAAGCGATGGGAAATCCTTGACACGCGTCTAAGTCATGCCATCGAGGAGATCCCACAAGACAAGTTTACTGTCACACATATCAAGGATGAACCTTTCGAGATTGATGTGGTTGACTTCTTCATGCAATATTTAATTCACACAACTCATCATCGCGGCCAACTTGCAATGGTTCTCAGTGAAATGGGACTAGAGGTCCCTGGGACCGACTATCTTATGTTCTTTGGAGAGCATGCATAAGTTTTGACTAATCCATTGACTACACTCCAAACACTGCAAGAACAAAGAAAATATCAGCAACTGTGTGTGCGAAAACAGCGCCCCATATGTTGTCTGACTTCTGCATGACATATCCCCATATCAGACCAAGGAAGAAGGTCATGCCCATAAAAATCGAGAATGAAACGAAATCAGTGTATCCGATAATCGCCTGATGGAATATCGCGAAGATAACAGATGTCAGGAGCAACGACTGTTTCTGTCCCAAGATGGACTCGTATTTTTTCAGGAATATTCCCCTGACCATGAGTTCTTCCATGAATGCATTACTAGCAGCGAATACACACATCCAGGGTATCCACGAAATAATAGTGGATAGACTAGCAGTGAGACCCAGACCGCCAACGAGAACAAAGGGTAATAATGCTGCTAATGAAGCAATTAAACCCAGTTTGATGCTCTTTCCAAGGTCGCCTCCACGTATGTATATCTGAGTGAAATCCTTGTCAACCAAGTACATCCCAACAAGTATAGCTGCTATTATTGGAAGGACCTCTGAAACCTTTGCCACCGCCACGCCAGGCACTGTACTTGTAGAGAGACCCGGGATGAGTTGATACCATCTTCCAAAGAACCATGCTAGTAGCATTCCAACTGATGAGATCCAGAAGGAGAATGACAATTTCCAATACTTGTTCCATGTTCCTTCTAATCGAAATAGAATTAATGTTGGAATGAGCAAAATCACTACAACAGCAAACCTCGAAAGGAGTATCAGATCTGAGGGAATGAAACTGTTGTATCCCCCAACATTGAAGACAAGGAAACTACATCCAATGAATAGGACGGCGAGTGCTCCCTTTGCAAATGGACTGAAATCGGTTTCTGTTTCGCTAGTTCCCTGTTTTGACGGTGTCTCTATCTGTTGTATCTCCAAACTCATTCAAGCCTCCTAAATGGCTGGCTTTAGACCTTTCATATACTAATATAAGCCGTCTTCTATACGCAGGAATCCAACAGATATTCTTGGCATATGAACGGAAACATATAATTCGAAGTCTTTAACTGGACCTATATTCAAGACACTTTAAGGTGATATCTAGTGGATGTAACAAAACCCCTGAACTGCAGGGACCTGAGGAATTGCGATGTTGTTGACTCAAGTGGTCAGAAGGTTGGACGTATCAATGACATGACCTTCACATTTGATGGTCAGTTCAAACTTGAGCAGTTTGTGCTTGCTGGCTCAGCTTGGGAGGAGTTTCTAGAATCCGTCAAGGTGAAACCTGACAAAGATCCATTGTTTGACGCGTCGATGATCCGTAAGATTGGTGATAAGGTTCAGCTTGAAACGAATGTCAACGCTTTGAAGACTACTCTCGATGAGGGTGCAATTCCGAAGGGTGAGATTCGCTGGTCTGAGCTTTCAAAGAAACACATTGTAGACAAGGATGATGTTTCAGTTGGAAAAGCGGTGGATATCGACTTTGATCTGGATGGTACAGCAGCTCTCACTGTAGGTGGAGGGATGATTGAGGAATCTTTAGAGAAGATTGGTCTGAAGGACGATATCGATATCATTGTTCCTGCTGAAACAATCGAGTCTATTGGCGACAAAATCAAACTCAAGGTTTCAAAGGATGAGCTTCAACTCACAATGGACAAAGCACTCGAGAATCCCGAAGTCCGTGAAACAAGAGACACAAATCGAGACATTATGAAGGTACGCCTATTTCTGAGACCATTTTGAACAACGAGAAAGAAACTCTATCTTGGTCGGTCATGGCATTTTCTTCTTAGCTAGTTGATAGAATTGACGGAGAGCTTTTTGTATCTCAAATAATGATTTCTTCTTCAAACCACTCTTCCTGCTCTATGAAATCTGACACTCCTAATTCCTTCAATCTTGATTCTATTGTTTGAATCGAAGTGGCTGGACTTTCAGTTTGCATCAAAAGTAGTCTGAGATTTCCTAGAGTCCGTTTCAAATCCTCAATGTATCTTTCAGACACATTCTTAATGACCTCTTCATAGATTTCGCAAGCCTCTTTGAAAGCGGCTTGGGCTTCTTCAAATCTTTCTAACTTCTTGAGTAGATTACCAATATTATTCAAAACGGAGGCTACTCCGACTATTTCAAGTCCCTCTCCTTGTTCAGCGAGTTGTCTTTTGATCTCGAGAGATTCTTGAAAGATCCTTTCACTTTCTGATAATCTATCAATTCCCGAGAGCATAACTCCATAGTTGTTAAGATTGACACTTAGACGATTGTTGAACAGCACTGGAGATTTCTCTACTACATCCCTCCAGATTTGGAGTGCTTCAAGATATGATTCCTCCCCAGCTGAAATTCTATTTGTTTGATTGAATAAGACACCCATATTATTGAGGATTGTTGAAACAATGTAGGTGATAAAAACAGATTCAGGAAATTCCTCACTTTGAGGACGTCCGATTTCAAGAGCCTCTAAATAGAAACTCTCAGCATTATTGAATCTATTACGATTTCTGAGAAGAACAGCATGGTTATTGAAGATATCTGATAAATGTCGTTTGTAATCCATTGGTTGGCTCTCAGCGAATTTCTTAATGATTTCAATTCCCTCATTGTACATAGGCTCTGCTTCAGAATATCTTCTAGCTCGAACCAAGAAATCTCCGTAATGCAGGAGTCGCCATCCAAGGAATTCAATTGATTCATCACCAACATGTTCTCTCGCCAGTTTGAGGGAACCTTTGAAGAGATTCTCTGCTTCCTTGAATTTACCTCTCTTTTCAATTGCATATGCAAGAGATTGTGCGTAACCTGTCTTGTTTATCCAATAGAAACCTTCAGGTTCTTTTTCATAGAGGTCATTAATGATGTTGCATGCTTCACGCAACATCTTCTCCGCCTCAATGTGTTTATTGACAGTTGAAAGAATATCCCCTAATCGCCAAAGAATCAAGGATTGCATGTATTGATCGGAGGAATGGAAATATTCTCCCTCAACGCTCATACGAGCTGTTTTTTCTGCCTCCTCAACATGACCCGCAGCCAATTGAGTCGAAGAGAGCGTTATGAGTGCCTCACCTTGTATAGCATCTTGAGTAAAGACTGCATCGGACTTGGGGAATTCTGGAACCAAAGAAAGCATCTCTTGCAATACCTCCTCAGTTTCACTCAGTTTTGATCTACTCCTCTGTAGGAAACTCAGATACCGGAGGTTATTAGCATAAAATACTAGAGTGGGATAATCTAATTTCTGCTTCTTGGATTTTGCATCATCATATAGTTCTCTATAGAGATGTAAGCTCTCTCTAGATGGATCTTCCATTTCGGCATATCTACTTGTCATGTAATAGAGAACACTCAAAGTATGATAAGCCAGAGCTAGATACTTCTGATATTCTCTCTTTCCGCTAGCTTTCTCAATTGTTTCGAGTATTATATTCTCAGCCTCAGCGGTTCTCTTCAGAAATGTGAACATCCATCCTTTCATGAGATGAATAGTAAACCAACCCTTCTCAGAATCAATCTCGACATATTTGAGCATCTCAAGCAATTTGTGCTGAACCGGCTGGTTCCCGTATGAAATCCAGAAGTTCAAGAGTTTTTTTGATGTTTTATCTGCGTCTGAAAGGGCTAAGACAGAAAACGAGATGCCCATCAGCGTGAAATCCTCCTCCTCCTTTGAAGCATTTTCAAGCAGAGTTCCTATCTCATTGGTCTTTTTTTCTAATTGGTTTCCAAGCTCAGAGATGACTAACTCCCTTGCAAGGTCATGGAGAACATATGTTCCATCTCCTCGATTCCGAACAAAACTCAGACGAAGTAGTCTCTCATATTGGTCGGTCTTAATATCGGGTATGATGATGTCCATCACTCGTTTGTCAAAGAAGGGGAGAAGCCCGGCTTTGTCCACCACCTCTGTCAAATCCTTTACTTCGCTGAATAGTTTCCTCCATGTTTTAAGACGGACCTCATCAAGAGAACCTGCTCGAAGCCTTTCGATATCTCCATTCGTTATTTCCTTCGCATTCAGGATATCGCAGATGGCATCGATGATAAACGGATTTCCTCCACTAATGCTGATGATCTTCTCTTGCAGATCTTTATTTTCGACTCCTTGAAGATCAAGCATCTCGATGCAGCTATCCCTGTCTAACTCTGTGAGTTCATCTTTTTCAATACCAGCTGTGACTTCAATCTCTGGGGCTAGGTTTCGGCTAGCCACAACTCCAACACAATTTGAAAGGGAGGTCAGAAAGACATACCAGAGATCAGCCTCAGTAATTTTCATGCCGCTATATCGCCATCGCTTTTCCTCAGTGTCGACGTTTTCGAAATGGTCAAGAAGCAGTAAAATAGGGTCCTTTCCTTTTCTATTGTTGATGTCTTCTAGTAATGCATCAAGATAGAGAAACTCTGCGTGTCGAGGGTCTTTCCACAAGATCTCCAAAAGCTTCTCGATGTATTGATTTCCTAATCGGTCCTGCAACCATTGACCTACTTCACCGTATTTGCTTTTGAACTTGGGAGCTACTTTATCACCTACTGCCTTTATCGCCGCTCCAATTGTCGCAAGACTTCCAATGAATGGGATGGCTACGAGCACCTCTTTTGCCCATGTTCTGCCCTTTTCAGCCGCAGGTTCGACACCCTCAACGAACCGTTTCCTGATGTGCCATAAGATATCAAACCGCTGAAGACTCACTCCTAAGCGGATTGCGCCTCTCGCAAGAATTTCCAAACGTGAAAAGAATTCCGAGTATTGAAGACAGTCAAGACGAATAGTTGACTCGATTTTCTTTGTCCAGTAATCCAGAAGTGAACTCTTTCCGATTCCTCCAATTCCTCGAAGATGCAAAACAGGACTTTTCTCCTTGCAGCGTTGTAAGGCATCGTCCATCCATGAGAGATATTCTTCTCTGTCCACAAAGACATCATCGGATGGCTCAAACCGCTCGTACACACTCCTGACCTCGCACGCAGTGAAATGCGATGGTGAAGGTAACAGATAAGCTAGTCGGTTTTTCAGAAATGTGGAGGGCTTTGATAGGACTACCAGAGGTGCAGCGGTTCTTCTTCTTCGATCCAGAGTTCCTCATCTTCCAAGAATTGAAAATTCAGAGACGAGATGCGCTCTCCAAGTTCTTTCACTTCATCTTCCTGGTTTCCTTTTACTGCAATCATGTTTAGATGATGCAGAGTTCTGGCAATTCTAGGATTAATGACTTCTGGAACTTTCGCCACCAATTCTTCCCAAATCTTCAGAGCCTCCCTAAGTGATTGTTCAGCTTCAGGTGACTCACTGACCTTTCCCAAGAGAACTCCGTTGTTGTGAAGAGACGAAGCCAATCCAATCTGATACATCTTTGGTGACAGCTTGACAAGTCTTCTTCGAATATCTATTGTTTCTTTGAGTATGTCTTTTGCATCTGAAGATCTGTCTGTTTCAGAATAGAGGATACTTAAGTTATTGAGTGAGATTGCGAGTATTGGTTCAAAGTACTGAGGTTCTATCTTAGTGAATTGTTTCTGAATTTCAATTGCTTCTGACAAACATGATGCGGCATCTTGAAGATCTCCCTTTTCTCTGAGAAGGATTGAGTAATTGTTGAGTGTGACACTCATATCGTAATGGAATTTGATTGGTATCTTCTGGATGATGTCTTCATAGATACTTAGTGATTCCTTGAAGAGTTCACCTGATTCTTTCAATCTTCCTTCTCTTTTACATACAAGAGCCAAATTCTGAAGAGATATTGCATAGTTATTCCGCGTAATCACCATTCCTAACTCTTTGTGCTTCTCTAGGATTGTTGTTGCTTCTTCAAGAGCAGTCTTGGCTTTTGAAATATTTTCCGTCAAGAAATAGAGTGTACCAGAGTTATTCAATATCACACCTAATTGGTACTCATCAACGATAGAATGATCTCTCATCTCACGTCGGATATGAATAGCTTCGTTCAGAAACTTTTCAGCATCTGTAATTTTGAAAGTTTTTGCGTAAATTCCTGACGAGTACATACCCAGATAATTTGCCATAGTTCTTCTCGCAGTGTAAGAATCGTCAGTTAGACTTACATGTTCTCTTAGTAAACCAATTGCTCTACTGTTTATTGAATCAACTTCTTGAATTCTTCCCAAGTTAATGAATAATACAGCTTTTTCGAGTAAAGCCTCAGCCACCCAAGGATTCCACACATCTGGTTCCTTCTCTGCCCACTTCTTAAGTATCTGTAGACATTCTTCCATCCATTTCTCTGCCTTACTGAGTTGACGCGTTCGCCATAGAAATTCTCCGTAGATACTCAGCGCCATTGCCAACCGCCATTCGTATGCATCTGGATTGATAGCAGCTAGTTCTCTCCTAATTCCTATGCCTTCATTGTGAATCTCTTCCGCTTCAAGAATTCTTCCTTCAGCAAATAATGAACGTAATAGGTTGTTACAAATTGCTGCGTGTATTGCTTTTAGATACAGGTTTTCAGGATCATTGGAAGATAATTCTCGCTGAACCTTAAGTGCTCGTTGATACCCTGGTGTCACTTCTGGATGTAACCGTGTTGTTGCGAGAATATTTAACGCCCAACCTAGGCGCTTGTATCTATCGAATTCTGAGAAAATGTCAACTGCCTCTTGAGCTAAAGCATATGCTTCCTCAATTTGGCCAAAAGAATTAGCAAGTTCAAAACCAAGGAAAGCAAGTGATTCAGCTAGATCTTCAGAATGTTTCTTAGGTTCCATCTCTACTAGCTGTCTCTGAATCTCCACAGCTCTTTTGAAACACTCTACTCCTTCTTGAAACCGTTTGCTCCATATTAGTATGTTTCCCAATCTTGTAAGGTTGAACCCTAGACCCGGACCATCATGAAGAAAATCATCCTTAGCTAATTCCTCGAATACTCCAACTGCATTCCTTAAGGCTGCTTCACCTTCTGCATATCTTGTTTCTCCATCCAGAGCCCACCCCATCAATCCCTGATGCTCCGCCTTACCCCTCACCGATTTGAATGAAATGCAATTTAGAATCTTAAGTGCATCTTTGGACAAATCTCTTCGGATGAAACCAGAGATCACATCCCTCGCTTTCGTTATGGCTTCTTCTTCAGAGGCTGCAGCCGTGACTGAAAGAGAATGCCCGATGAGGGATACATCACCATCATCTTCGGCTCTCTTCTCGAGCAACTGAGTGACTTCATCGGTCAGACTATTTACTCTCGGGCCGAGCTCAGCAAGAATTAGCTCTTCGGCCAAATCGTGAAGGACCCATGTTCCATCATCTCTTTCACTAACAAAGCTTAGTCGCAATAATCTATCCCACATGTCTGTAGTCATTGAAGGTGCGATGATGTTCATCAGGTTTCGATCAAAGAAACTCATTAACCCCGCGCGATTGATTATATCTTGAAGGTCTCCGACCATATTGAAGAGTCTTCGCCATGTCTTCAGTCGAACTTCCTCAAGTGTATCAGCTCGAAGACTCTCGATATCATCAAGGGCAATGGTTCCAGCATCCCTCATGTCACAAATGGCGTCGATGACAAACGGATTTCCTCCCGTCACGCTGATTATCTTCTGTTGGAGGTCCTTGTCAGAGACTCCCTGTAGGTCCAACATCTCAACACAACTGTCACAATCCAGTTCAGTAAGCTCATTCTCTTCAAGCTCGAGATCTCTATGTTTGACCGGAGGTTTTCTACCAGCCATTACACTGACGCAGTTTTCCAATGAACAGAGAAAGATAGACCAGAGTTCAACCTCGTTGATCTTCTTGCCCTGATATCGCCAATGTGAGGCTTCACTGTCCACGTATTCGAAGTGATCAAAGAGAAAAAGAATCGGTGTGTCATCATCCCTACTGTTGATGTCCTCTAGGAGTGCATCTAGGTAGAGGAATTCAGCGTGACGTGGTTCTTTCCAGAGAATTTCAAGTAGACGTTCGATATGGTTCTTTCCTAGTCTTTCCTGTAACCACTTCCCAATTGTGCTGTATTTGCCCTTGAGTTTTGGGGTCACCTTCGATCCAACAGCACGAATTGCAGTACCAATTGTTGCTAAAGAGCCGATGAACGGGATGGCCATCACTATATCCTTGGCCCATTCACGACCTTCTTCTTTGACTGGCTCAACACCTTCGACGAATCGCTGACGAATCTGCCAGAGTACGTCAAACCTCTGAAGGTTCAGCCCGTGTAGGACTGCTCCCTTTGCGATGATATTAAGTCGATCATAGAATGTAGTATATTGGTCGCAATCAACCCGCACTGTCTTCTCCTTTGTCTTTATCCAGTGCCTAAGGAGCGAACTCTTACCTATCCCTCCTATCCCTTTGAGATGAAGCACTACGCTTTTCTTTTTGCACCTCTTTAATGCTTCATCCATCCATTCGATGTATTCTTCTCTGTCCACGAAGACATCGTCGGACGCATCATAGTGCTTGTACACACTCCTGACCTCGCACGCAATAGAGTGCAGTGGCGATGGCCATAGATAAGCACGCCGGTTATCTCATTTAAGATTTGGAAAAGACATTAGAATGGATCAGCTTCAGTGTCCTCTTCCTCAATCCAAATTTCTTCATTATGGACAGTTGAGGTTCCAAGTTCTTTGAGTCTTTTTCTAACGGAATCCGCACTCTCTGCTTCATCTTTTTGAATATGATAGAGTAGGAGATTGGACAAAGTCATTTTGAGATAACGCTCATATACTGAAGGAGTCCTCTCAGCTAAGATTTCTAGGATATCGCAAGCCTCTTTATAGAAATCCTCAGATTTCGATTGTTTGCTAGACAGTTTGTATATGTTGCCTAAGTTATTCAGGGCAAATCCAAGACGACAATTGTGCATTTCAGCCGATTTCTCGACTAATGCTCTACGAATTTCTAATCCCCGCTCAGATACTTCCTGAGCCTCTGACAGTCTATTCATTGTAGATAGTACAACTCCAAGATTATTGAGAGTTGTAGCCACATTACTGAGAAAGACATCAGGGGTCTTCTCAGCAAGAGCCTGTCTAACTTGAAGTGCCTCACGCAGAGCTTCTTCTGCTTCATTATATTCATTCATTTTCCTATGTAAGACACCTAGATTGTTCAATAGATTTCCCAAAAGAAGTGAATGGAATATAGGTTCTGGGTATTTCTGAACCAGTTCTCGAGTGATACCAATTGCTTTACGATAGAATTTGTGAGCTTTACTGACCTTGCCAGTTTCTCGTAGAAGGATTGAATGATTGTTCAATACCATAGCTAAATACATTCCATAGCGATCAGGCCAATCTTTTGCCAGATGCTCATAGTTCTCTAAAGCCTCCTCATAGAATTCTTTAGCCTTGGAGTAATGACCCATTTCATAATATAAGACTGCAAAGTCATTGAGCAACATCGCGAGAAAAGGTCGATAGATTTCAGGAGTATCAGAAACAGATTCTCTAACTCTCTCCAAAGCTACCTTGTAGTGATTTTCTGCATCTCTGTAATTTCCAATGAGTTTCAAAATCATCGCATAAACCCTTAGAAGGTCTGAATGCCATGTTTGGAGAAGGTGAACATCTTGTTCTCGATTTGACATGTTTTTTGTTAATTCCAGACCTTTGAGATTAATTTCCTCAGCCTCAAGAGGTCTTGATGTCCGCTTCAGAATCTCTATCAGAAGACCAATGCTATGCATTTGATTGATCTCTTCACTCTTTATACTAAGCATATCCCTGAAAACCACTTCCGCCTCATCCATCCTTCCAGTTTGCAAAAGAGTACTACCAAGATAATTCAGATGAAACACCCGGTAACTTTGGTCTCCTTCGGGGTCCATCTCCCGCTCGATTATGTCCAGAGCCCGACGTAGGAGGTCTGTTGCTTTATTCAATCGATACTGGGCTATCAGGAATGAACTGTAAAAGGAGTATATGCCAAAGGCATAAAGGTTCTTCCACAAACTTGATGGATCTGTGTCATTCGCAATTTTTAACGCCTTTTCAAACATTACTTCAGCTTCAACGGGTTGTCTAAGTCTATGCAGCAACCAACCATATGCTCTATAGTATTGAACTAGATAGATCCTGTTACTCTTCGGGTCTTGCTTTGCTAGCTTCTCTAGCACAACAATCGCTTCTTTTAGCAGATGTTCTGCTTCAGCAATTCTATCTAGCCCGCCAAGGTGATGAGCTTTAAATAAAGAGATGATCGTTTGCTCTTTCAGATTGCTAAAATTGACTGAGTCAAGCAAATCTATAGCTGAGCGGAATTGTCCCCTCCAACTATGTTTGTCCGTAATATCAATAATGTTCTGTATAGCTGCTTCAGGGGAGTGGAGACCTTGCACGGACATAGAAAGTCCTAGTAGTTTCATATCTTCTTGCTCTTGTGCTGCCTTCTCAAGGAGTTCCGCGATTTCATCCGCTAATGTGCGAAACCGATCACCAAGTTCTGCAACGACTAGGTCCCTTGCTAGTTCGTGCATTACATAATTTCCATCGCCTCTATCTCTGATGTAACTAAGATTCACCATTCTTGACCATTGATCAGTATTCATGGATGGAGCAATAATATTCATGACATTTCGATCGAAATATGGGAGCATTCCAGCTCGATTCACTAATTCCTGGAGGTCCTGAACATGATTGAAGAGCTTCCTCCATGTCTTCAATCGAACTCCTTCGAGAGTGTCTGAGCGAAAACTCTCAACAGCTTCAAGGGACAATGAACTAGATTCAGCCATATCACATAGTGTTCCTATAACAAATGGATTGCCTCCACTTACGCTGACGATTCTTTTTTGGAGCTCTGTATCTGTTATCTTTCTCAAGTTCATGAGTTCAATACAGCTATCACTATCAAGTTCCAAGAGTTCAGACTCCTCAACCTCCCCTTTTGCATGACTATCGACACCTTTCCTACTGGCCATAATTCCAACGCAGTTTGAGAGAGAACACAGAAAGATACGCCACATCTCATTTTCTGCAATGTTTTTACCGCCATAGCGCCACCGAAGCTTTTCACTATCAACATATTCGAAATGGTCTATCAAGAAGAGAATCGATCTGTCTGAGTTCTTTCTGTTGTTGATATCCTCAAGTAGTGCATCCAGATATAGAAACTCTGCGCGACGGGGATCTTTCCAAAGAATCTGAAGAAGTTGCTCGATGTGATTCTTACCAAGTGTGTTCTGTAGCCATTTTCCAACTGTACTGTATTTGCCCTTCAACTTGGGTGTTACCTTGGTTCCGACTGCACTGATGGCGGATCCAATACTTGCGAGAGACCCTATGAATGGAATGGCCATTACGACCTCCTTAGCCCACTCGCGACCCGCTTCTCGGACAGGTTCTACTCCTTCGACAAAACGCTGGCGTATCTGCCACAAGACATCAAATCGCTCCAACTTGACACCAAGAAACACTGCTCCTTTAGCGAGGACATTTAATCGGTCATAAAAATCGGAATACTGCTCGCAGTCAAGTCTAATTGTTGACTCGATTGTGCTTGTCCAATAGTCCAATAATGAGCTCTTACCAATTCCACCAATACCATGAAGATGCATCACGACACTCTTTTCTTTGCACCTCTTGAGAGCCTCATCCATCCATTCGATGTACTCTTCTCTATCTACGAATATCTTGTCGGAAGACTCGTAGTGTCTGTACACACTCCTGACCTCTCACACGCAATGGATGACATAAGCAGAGGTTTTAGATAAGCTCGTCGGTTCTTTGATTCAAGCTGACACTATATCATCCAAATTCCCAGATTCAGTATTCTTCTCACGTATCTCTCTCAACTGCGTCAGAAGTGCCTTAACTTCTTATCTGATTCATTTTTCGTGAGAGTAATGTACTGGTTGCTGAGCGAACTGCTCAGTTCATAGTCCCCTCCTATTTTAGGATCTTTCTCATAGTATTTTCTTAAATCCCTCAAAGCCTCCCTCAGCTGTTCTCCAACTTCTTTATCACGATTAAGAATCAGAAGATAGTATCCAAGTTGGAGGGCCGCTGTTGCTTTGAAGAAGGAATCCCTTGCTGGGTTATAAATACTTATATGTAATAATTTGATTACATGTAATTGTCGGTGAAGAATGTGGAATACACAGACCTCATAGAGAAGCTGAGAGCGCTGGGACACGAATATCGACTCAAGATACTCACCTCCCTAGTTGACGGTGAGAAATATCTCAGCGAGATAGCTAAGGAGGTCGGCATAAGCAGAGCACTCGCCAAGGTTCACCTGAACAAACTCCACGAAGCAGATTTAGTCGAAACAAGAACAGTACTTCTAGAAGACGAGGCCAGAGCCCTCAGATACTACAAGCTGAAGGAATTCCACATAGAAATATCACCTAGTGAATTAAAAAGGAGAAAAGAAATGAATGGATTATAGAGGAACAGCGATAGCTGGCGTCTGGATAGGAAGTGCGATCATCATCGGTGTCCTTAGCTATTTCGGGGACTATGCTGGATTTTCCATCCCAGTCATCATATTGACTCTTGTCCTTACTGGAACTATAAT
>JBHLOX010000146.1:0-6209 GCA_048940045.1 Promethearchaeota archaeon | reverse complement strand
CTGGTACTGGTATACTTCGGTGCTACCTTGGCAATAACAGACTGGGCGCAACCAGTAAACTACGTTGCTTTCTGGCCTTGCTTTGTAGCGGTGTTACTCATCATCGCTGGGGCTCTGCTTAGTCCATTAACTATGGGCTTTTATCCAGCAGAACCGGTTTTGGTCCAAGTCGATCCAGTCATTACGTTATTTACGGAAGCAAACGGTCCGATTTGGCCAATTCTCTTTGTGGCAATTGCCTGTGGTGCAGTTTCTGGATGGCATAGTCTTGTTGGAAGCAGCGCAACTGGAAAGCAGATTGCTTCTGAGGTTGATGCACTTCCTGTTGCTGGTGGTTCCATGTTCTTAGAAGGAGTACTTGCAATGTGTGCAATGTCGGCATATGTTGTCATTGCGCCTGCAGATGTGGTAGGAGCATGGTTCGCCAACTTTCCAACAGGCGCAGCAATCCTCACTCAAGGCATGTTTGGTGGTGCCGCTGTTTCAGGTGTTGTGTTAATTGCGTTCTTTGCTATGGTTCTAGAGCTTTATGCAATAACAGTATTGCAGCTAATGCCTCGGTTCTTCCGATTGGCCGCAGCTGACCTTGCTGGAACTTCAGCGATTGCTCCTCTATTTAGGAATAAGTGGATTGGTGCACTCATTGGAGTTGTCATAGCATTCATCTTTGCAGCCACTGGCGCCTGGTACCACATATGGCTACTGTTCGGTGGTAGCAACCAGCTACTCGCAGGACTCGCCCTTATGTTGGCATCAGTGTACCTAGTTCGTACAAATAGACCAACATACTACACGTTAATACCCGCCATCTTCATGATCTTTACATGTGAGGCGGCGCTTGTATGGGAAGCTTGGGTGTTCGTAAGAGCCCTTACAGGACCCCTCGGCTATTATGCCCAAACTGGTAGTCTTGTTGAGCAAATGGCTGTAGCTGGCAATCCATTACCGGCAATAGCATTGACATGGACTTTCCTTGGTATTGCTGTGATACTATTCATTCTTGGATGGTTAGTCTTTGCAGACGCCTGGGCCGCACTTAGGCGTGGTCCCGAAACAGCCCAGCCCTCAGTGGAAGTATCAGCTCCTGCAGAATAAAACGGAGTAGCCGCAAGGCTACCTCCTATCTTTTTTCTATTAAATCAATTAAATACATCCAAGTGATAATATTCATTTACACAAATTCGATATCTTGCCGGAGTAGCTAGGTGATTGTCATTTGCGATTTTTCAAAAGAGTGAAAGACTTCTTGGATGGAGTGTGGGCAGCTCAAAAGGTGAACCTT
This sequence comes from Promethearchaeota archaeon, assembly GCA_048940045.1. GTDB lineage: Archaea > Asgardarchaeota > Thorarchaeia > Thorarchaeales > Thorarchaeaceae > SMTZ1-45. The sequence goes on along the minus strand of JBHLOX010000146.1, from coordinate 4,927 downwards.
GCTCGCCCCCTTATCAAAGCCAAAACGTATAACGATGATGCAATGATTATCACTATTTTTGGAGATTTTCTAGGGTATCCATTTCAGTCAACTTTCTATTCTAGAGTACTATTCGTTTATTGGTTAGAAAAGATTACACCCTGGCGGAAAAGAATCTTGAAGGAAAAAGATTTCACTGATATGTAGACCTAGCACTCAGATAGTGCAGAGGAAGCTAGGGCTAAAGCGGAAGTTGCAGTTCCGAAGCAACAAAATGGTGAAACCATTAGATTCTTCTCTCCATTTATCATTCCAATTGAAATGAAATTAGGCCATAACACTAATTTGCACTTTTACAATGATTAACCTCAGATCTTAGGTGACTGCTATTTGCGAGTTTTCAAAGTTATAAGAGAATTCCTTGAAGGAGTCTGGGAATCACAAAAGGCGAGTCTTGCAGACCCATTAATGAAAGCTAAGATGCATGAGGATGATTCTATAATGTTCATAGTCTTTGGTGAGCTTTTAGGATATCAATTTCAGTCATCATTCTATTCGCGATTATTATTCGTGCACTATATTGAAAAGATGATGCATTGGCAGAAACGGCTTTTGAAAGAACAAGATGTTCTAGACAAAATGTATGAGTGAAAAATTTCCAGTGTATTTGGATAAAAAGAGTTATAGCAGGGTAATATTTCAGAGCAACGAGGATTACCATATGAATCCCAATAAGGATGCTGACAAATCTGAACAGGACCGAGGTGCAAAAGGAGCAGTTAAAGACTTCTTCTATGGCATGGCAATGCAAGGTATGGCTAGGTATGCTCTGAAGACAAGGATGTACCTTGAGCAACTCTTTATGCTCATTACCTTGGGTGATATGTTGGGTATTCCTATCCTTCCTCCGTATTACTCACTCAAGCTTTTGCCATATGCTGTGCCTAATATCAAGACTTGGAAACGGACACTGTTCAAAGAGCGTGACTTCACGGATGCGCTCTTTTAGATTTGCAATCCCTCATCTCTAATACGCAAAATAACCTGGTGAATTGATTTGTCCAAGAAAATGAGTACCTTCTACGAATCCAATCCCGATTTAAAGATAGCAGTTTTTGCTGGCAAGGGAGGATTGGGTAAGACCACTTGCAGCGCTGCTTTAGCGTTTTGGTTAGCAAAAAAGAAACAGCGGGTTCTTTGTTTTAGTACTGATCCTCAAGCATCATTATCAGATATCTTTGAGAAAGATGTTTTTGGGAAGGGTTCTATCACTTTGGCTGAAAACTTGCACGTTATGGAAATCGATGCAGACAAACGCATAGCAGCATTCCAGGAAGAAGTCCGGCAGCAAATCAAAGATATGTATGGCATTGATGAGATTCCCAAGGAGATTGATGAGTACATAAACGCTGCAGGTGCTGAACCAGCCATGCATGAATCTGCTACATATGACGCAATGGCTGGATTGTTAGCTTCTGATGAATATGGTTTTCATGTCTTTGATATGCCTCCTTTTGGGCATGGTATTCGTATTGTTTCCATGGCTCGAATACTCGATATCTGGGTAGAGAAAATGGAAGAAACACGCAGGAAGGCTCAAGAATATGGTGAGTCTGCCTGGCAAATGCAACAAAGAACATCAGGTGCTGGTCAGGATGAGATGCTGGCTGAACTGCAGGAGATTCGGAAGAAGTTAGGCTTCTTCCAAGATATTCTCACTGACAGCAAACGAACTGCATTCTATATGGTTGTGACTCCAGAGAAGATGTCAATTCTAGACACAGAACGTGCTTTGAAGATGTTTGAACAAATGGACATAACACTCACAGGCGTAGTTATCAACCAGGTCTATCCAAAGGAGCTGCTTCAGAGGGATGATCTGAGTCAGTTTCTACGCGAACGTATTGAGATGCAGCAGAAGTATATGGTTGAAATCAAAGAAAAGTTAGGAAAGCGTGTTTGTGCTGTAATCCCGATGTTTGACCGAGAACCAAAAGGACTTGAGATGATTAGCAAAGTTGCTGACATCATGATGGATTGGGATGGAAAGATAACGGAGGAATAAAATAATGAGCGAATCAAAGTGGGAAGAGTTTGTTGAACAACATCCGAATATCAAGTATTTCTTCACAGGCGGCAAAGGTGGCGTGGGAAAAACAGTTAGTGCAGCTGCGATTGCTCAGTACTTTGTTTCCAAGGGGAAAAAGACCCTTCTTGCTTCCCTCAATCCGATACACTCCCTTTCTACCCTATACGGTCAGGATATGTGGGGCAAAGGTATACAGAAGATCAATGGCGCTGAAAATTTGTGGGGCGTTGAGGTTGATATTAAAGAAAAGATGCTGACCTATCGCGATCAGCTCACAGAACGTATCACCTCATTTCTCAAATGGGCTGATATTCCTGTAGATCCTGCCGCATTCATTGAAATAGCTGTTACAAATCCGGCATTTGAAGAATCTGCTCAATTTGACACCATGACTGACATCATGCTCGAACGTGGCGATGAATATGATGTCATTGTCTTCGATTGTGCTGCGGTAGCAAATGCTATTCGCCTGCTTGGTCTTAGCAAGATCTATGACCTCTGGCTTAGTCGTATGATTGAGAGTAGAAAAGAGGCTTTATCACTCCGAGTACAGCTTTCTTTCAGAAAGGACAAAATTGCTGAGGAGGTTAAGAGCGACCCAATGTTGGGGGATCTCTTGCGCCAACACGAGAAGAATCGAAGAGCAAAAGAGATACTTAGTGACGTGGAGAGAACTGCATTCGTATTCGTAACCATTCCTTTAGCACTTCCAATCGCAGTTGTACAACGATTCATTTCGATGGTACGGGCTTTTGACATACCGGTTGGTGGAGTTTTCGTAAATAGGATCATTCCACGAGCCGCAGCTGAGGAAGATGCCACTGAATACATGAAGAATAGCTATAAACAACAATCTCGGTATATGGATATGATAAGTGAGCAAATAGGAGATCTGGTGAATGCCTATATTCCTCTTTATCCTTCAGAGGTAGCTGGTGTCGATGGGATTTCTCAATACTGTGAAGACATGCTCACTTTCAAACCGGAATAGATAGTCGTTTGCAGCAGAGGAAAAAGTGTGAATGGGTACAGCACCAGATTAATTAGAGCTTGAATGCAAAAAAAATCACTATAGTTAAGTTTTAAAGCGTTATTTGGTGCGTATAGTATAAGTAAAAGGTGATTCCTGAAAATGGGGATAACAGTAGAAGCTGGGGACATTCTCAGTATTGACATACGATATCGCGAGAAGAACGATACAACTGATGGCTATGCGGTTGTACGCCTTCGTGAACACATACCAAGTACCAGTGTCTTTCATTTCATGTTCTCAATGAGCAATGATGACTTTCACAAACAAATATCCAAATTAAGTGCGACATCTAGTGAGGCTGGTTTCCAATTAGACTTGAATCAGAAATCAGGCTTTATTCTCTCCTTAGAGAAGATGATGGTTGGTGCCCTAGCTGGAACAGAGTACCAAAGCTTTGGTTGTCCGTCCTGCCGGATGATTGATGCTTTCATCTCTCCTGATCGGTATTTGATGACATAAGAAGACCGTTTCTTGAAGGTTTGGCATTGGTGTCTAATATAGAGCATTCCACAAGACTGTTTGTACCATTTGTCAAGTATACTTAAGAGAGTGGATTTCATAGTTTCGTCAATTCGATCCCGGGGTTGAATCTTGACTTGCGAATAGCTATCATGGGCACTGGCGGAGTTGGCGGATATTTCGGTGGGCTGTTGGCGAAAGCTGGGGAGGATGTGGTTTTTGTTGCAAGAGGGCAGCACCTCCAAGCAATTGCCAAAAATGGATTGCAGATTAAGAGTCCAAAAGGGGACTTTTTGGTGAAACCCGCAGTAACAAGTGATCCCTCAGAGATTGATCCTGTTGACTTAGTCTTATTCTGTGTTAAGGGATACGACACCACTCAGGCTGCAGAGCTAATCAAACCAATTGTATCAAAAGAGACCACTGTCATCTCACTTCAGAACGGAGTAGAGAAGGAAGAGATACTCGGTCGTATTGTCGGTGATGAACATATTATGGGTGGCCTTTGTACATTAAGTGCGTATATTGAAGCTCCGGGTATCGTCAAACATTTGGCATTGGAAAGGATTGCTTTTGGAGAGTTAGATGGGAGTGAATCTGACCGTGGGAAACGAATCCTGAAAGTGTTTGATAAAGCAGGAATAAATGTAAGTCTTTCAAATAATATTCTTGCTGAGGAATGGGAGAAGTTCGCATTCATTTGCGCGCTTACTGGTCTATGTTGCATCACAAGACTACCGGTCGGTCCTATCTTGCAGTTTGAACCAACAGAGAAACTATACAGCAATGTGATGACTGAAATCATCGAGATTGCTAGCTGGAAGGATATATCCCTGGAAGATGATGTTCATAAGAAACTGATGACTTTCTCACATGATCTTAATCCTGAAATACGACCCTCCACATATCGTGACTTGATAAATGGGAAACGGATTGAGATTGAAACTATGAATGGTTCAGTTGTGCGACTTGGTAGTTTAGCTAAGATTCCCACACCAACCAATGACTTCATTTACTCATGTCTTAGCGCAATCAATAATGTCATCATAGAACAGGGATCTCAGTGAGTGTTGGTATCTCTGAGTTCTCTCTCCGTTTCTAGAACAATGACAAAGACTATAGGTTACCCATACGACCTCTTCTTTTGGTGATATTATGAGGATATCTGGAAATGAAGAAGAGAGTAAAGCAGTGATTGAGGTTGCGCGTCTTTTACTTCTAGCTGCTAGGACTGCTCCTAAAGCGGCTGGTAAAGATGACATAGAAACACTCATTGTCACTGGAAAAGATAAAGACGACATTGCCAAAGAGATGCGTGAAATGGCTGAAACATATGGGCAGAATTTTGTCCGTGACGCCATTAATGT
>JBHLOX010000145.1:0-6284 GCA_048940045.1 Promethearchaeota archaeon | reverse complement strand
CAAATTGCAAAGAGAATTGAGATTAGACCTGCTACAAAACCAAAGAAAATCAATAGCGGAACCTCAGCAAGTGCGAAAGTGTAAGTAGCGCTAAAGGTAAACAGCGGTCCAGATCCAGTTCCTGTAATCAGTGGGTAGAGTCCGATAAAGACCACAAAGGAAGTCAAAGCAGCAAGCACCGTGGGAACGAAATATCCAAGTCGTGCATCCATTCTGTACGGAGCTTCGGTCGCAAACAGGGCACCACCAAGAGGGGCTTTGTAAATTCCAGCAGTTGCAGCAGCAGATCCCATCATATGAAACACTCTGAGATGAGCATCATCATTGAAACCGATTTTGTGACCTATGGCGTTCCCAATACCCGCTCCAATCAAGACAGCTGGACCTTCTCGCCCTACTGGATTTCCAGATCCAATTGATACGGATGTAGCTAGGAGCTTTGTGATTGTGGTGCCTTTCCTAAGGGAGCTTGGCTGATGTGTCATCTCGATAGCTTTTGAAATGCCACTTCCTTGTATCTCCGTTCTACCAAAATAGATGAGTATGCCTGAGAAAGCTCCACCAATCATAGGTGCAACGAAGATTGGAAGAATAGAGAACACAATGATCGCTGAGTCAATGAGCACTTGCAACAAAACCATGAAGAGACCACAGACAATTCCTACAAGTATGGACACAGGAACATACAAGCGATAGAATCTCGAAAAATGTGCAAAATGGAATAAATCACTCAAAGGTTGCACATTCTCCGAGCTATTCTCAGGTTCTTTACCGGACAATTCGCCCACTCTTCTGGCTTTGATTTAATTCATCAAGTATTACGCGGTCTTCGTCAGACTTATCACTTTCTACTATTGATTCGAATCTAGTGACACTTCCTTGACTAAAAAGAAAATGAAATCAGATCTGACACTCGAGGAAGTGCAAGACAGGCTTGATGAGATTTCAACAAGACTTGCAAAACTTGAAGAACTCATCGAGCGCGTTGGTCCAGGAATAGATGAAGTTAATCAGTCAGCACGAGTCATTCGAGAGGGCTTTGAGTTTTATGATGGAATGGTCAAGCTCATGACAAAGTTCACCAAAGCAGAACGACTTGAGTCACAGTATGGAGATCTGAAAAAGGATGACATTAGTTGGCGAATCATAAAGATTCTCGATACCTCAAGACCACTCAATATCAGCCAATTAACAGCAGCAGTGAGAGCAGAGAGAGGAACGGCATCGAGGAGAATTATTCGAGAACGTGTGAATGCACTTGTAAGTCGGGGAATTCTGAAGGTAATCGAGGATGAGGATGAGAGAGCTAGATTCTTTACTCTGACGAGGGAGTGATTGCCAACAATGCTCTATGAGAGGATAACAGATTCTCCATCTCTTATTTCGAACGAGTTTGAAACTGAGTACAGTGACTCACTAATTGAAAATAACAAGAATGATGGAACATGGCGTGAGTACTATGGCACTGGTGTTACTATTAACGCACACCCCTTGAGGGACTACATCAATATGAAAGGGTGTGGTGAGTGTAAGAGTACCAATGTCAAGGTCATCTATGGGAAGTGGTGTGTAAGCACCGCAAGTGGAGATGTATATTGGGATTATGAAATTGCCTGCCTTGACTGTGGTAGGTTCACGGCCAGGTCATTCAATGAAAATGACTGATTTGGGACTGGTCACTTTTTTCCACTTTATATATAGTCAGTGACCAGTCAATACTATGCTTGGTGAAACATAATTTGAGTGATGAACCATCAGAACCAAGAAAAAGAAAGACTACAAAGAGCGAGGCTGATGAACTTAAGGAAGTTGCAGAGGCGTTACCAGAGCTCTTCAGTGCTATCAATGAAGCTGTTCCGCAACTGATATCCAATCTAATAAGCAGCGTATACAGTCCAGAGGCTGCTGGGAACGTGGCATCAGGAATTGGCAAGTTTTACAGTAATCTCATTGCTGAGGGAATTCCGGAGGATGTTGCGCTTGATATGACCAAGAAGTTTGTTGGGGCGCTTGATTTTAGCAAGCTCATAAACATGGTTGGTGATGATGCAACGATTGAGATTGGTGGCAAGAGGAGAAAACATCGAGTAGCAAAGAACTATGATGAAGATGAGGAGCTTGAATAGAGGTGGGAACTGCAAGATCCATTGCTTCCATTACAGCTACTTCCATAGGTGGTGGATCAAAACTCCTATTCAAACTCTGGTGGACTCTACGAAAGGAGAAGTCTGAAGTCAAGAAGGGAGCCAAGATGTTCTACAAGACATTACGGAAAGATGGGATTCCAGCAGGTGATGCGAAACAGATTGCAATCGCATATGCTCAACCTGCTTGGGAGATCCTGAGCATCAGAGGAATAATGCGAATGATTAGAGACTTAGATGAAAATGGCGAAATACCAATGATGCCTTTTGGCATATGAATGAATAATCATCAAGTAAGATAGACGTGAGCTACTGTTGTGCAAGCTACTTCACAACAAGGACAGGGCTCGAAGACCCAAGCACTACTCGTTCAGCTGAACTGCCCACTCCTGATCGTAGTGCACCACTCGCTCCCTCAGAACCAATGACTATGAGATCAACTCCGAGTTCTTTTGCTTTCAAGATGATCCTCTCAGAGGGAGAACCCTTCTCTAGGATAAGCTCAACATCAAGCTTGTAGTCTTCAGCAGCACCTTTGTAGCCATCAAGTAGTTTCTTCCCCCTTGTTTCGTATTTGTCTAACACCTCATCGGGGTTTGCGTCTGACATCAATGAGAATTGATTTACGACTGAGGTTGGAATAACATGGATAATGAAAATTTTCGACTTCGTCATCTCTGCCACTTCAAAAGCCACTGTAGCGGCTCTCGCAGACCCCTCGCTGCCATCAACAGCCAGCATTACCTTGTTAGCGCTGCAAAAAATGTGTCCAGGCGCACAATAGCGAATATCTTCCATAGAAAATCTATAACATATTCACTATAATTAATTTGTGTTCTAGTATTTTCGTGCTAAGATTTAACTTGTGGGCTGTCTAGATACTACTTGCTAAACTTCAAAATTCAGGAGGCGTGTTTGTTTGGCACGTTCAGATCTATATGAATATCATGAACAACAGAATTATCCCAGTCATAAAGGTGCGATTGCAGGTCTGTTAATTGTCTTTGGTGCCTTTATCGTCTTGGGGATTTATTCACTAATGGAGCTCTGGTCAATGTATGAGACAGACATAATTCTTCTCATCCAAACCATATCTCCAGTTCTTGCGGGTAACATCTGGTTGCTGGGTGCAGGATTAGGTGCATTGTTGATTTTGAGCATCATTATGGCACTTGGAGCCTCAGCTGCTGCGAAACGGCTGGGTGGTACGCTTATCTACATTGGTGCATTCATCATGAACCTACTAACTTGGGCGGTACCAATATTCCTCATTGCAACTGGTTTGATACCATTGTCGATGTTGGGAACCGCTTGGCCTATGCTGATACCAGGTTTATTCACACTCTTCCTTACACTATTGCTCTTCACAGTATTCAAAGATAGAGTAAGAAGAGCTGGAGAAATAATCAAACTAACAGGTCAAGTAACGCTAGATGAGAAAGGGACCTTCGTTCCACCCTTCCTCACAATGATCTTCACCCTTTTTTCCGCCTTGTTCTTCGCTGGGATCATGCTTGTAGTCATTCCTGATGGTATGAACATCCTTCTTGGAAATGTTGACATCACTTTGGAGAATGGGTGGCCATTCGCGATTGGTGTCGTAGTCTATCTCTTTGTGACCATCTTCTTCTACAACTTCTCATATGCGACAACGTCAGCAATAACCTACATCTACATGAGAGGTAAAGACCCTGGTCTTGGAGATGGAGTGAAAGCATCACTTGGTGTTGTTGGAGGTCTCATTATCCTAAGTATAATGAGTGTGATTGTAACAATCATCCGGATGATAATACAAGCTGTGGCGCGGAGATCACAGAGTGCATTGGGTCGTGGTGTTGGATACGCTGCAGAAGGCGTCATCGGATGGGTCTGGGCACTCATAAACTACTTCACAATACCAGCAATGGTCGCAGAAGAACTCAGCGCCACAAAAGGCATCAAAAGGAGTGCTGGTCTTGTCAGGAAGAACTTCGTTGATGTAATGATCAAAGAAACGGCGGTCAGGTGGGGCTTTGGTGTTCTTGCCTTCATGTTCTTCATTGGCTTTGCTATTGGCGGGGCACTGTTTGGATGGTTCTATACTGGAGGCGATATAATAATGACTTTGGTCATCACTGTAGTCTTTGTCATATTTGCTTCTATCCCAAGCGCGATTGTACTTCGGACATTTGACATTGTTTATGTGACTCTTCTCTATGTCTTCATCAGACGAAAGGAGGGTGACTTTGAGAGGACTGCCATTCCAAGCTCAATGGACGGTGAATTGGAGAGCGCCTATAACCGAGCTCAAAATCAAAGATAGTATTTTCAGAGTGTGATGGCTGAGTCCATCACACCTCACTATTTTTCATGACATTCTAAGTGTGTCCACTGCATGCTCGAATGCCCGACGGTCAATAGCTCGGAGTACCACAAGAACCACGATAGTCCCAACAAAATAAATCACCAATATCTCACCTGATGTTGCATTGAGATAGACTCTCAGGATATAGAGAAGGATAATTAATCCAAGTTCAGAAAGACAGAAGATTGTTTCAAACCGACTGCTTCTACCATTCCCAGGTTACTCCTTCTTTGATCTTGGCACTTGTGATCCCCGATTCACCACTACATCCATTCGAATGCCTTGTTCCATGTTACACTTGAACCTGAATAAGGATTCATGTAGACGGTCTTGAAGAACTCTGGGAGTAGATCATTCTCCACTGCTTTGAGATACATTGGTAGTACGAAGTCTGTTCTTCCTTTGAAATAGGTGTAGATATAGGGAGCAAAGAAGTTGAGGTTCCCATCCTTTGTGGTGGGGGAAATGAAATTGAGAGAATGTTGAGCAGATTCACGCGTCCTAAATCCTCTGTCTGCCATATAGTCAACAGCCTCTTCGTCTGTCTTCCCTTCATCATTCAACATTATGGCTGTGTTTATCCCAATCATGCTTCGTAGCACGTTTAGAGTGTCCATCACTCTCATTCGTGGACTATCATCCACAACACTAAGGAATTCCTTCGCGGTATCTGCTGTTCCTTCTGAGATAACACAACGTCCAGTGTGCAGCGGCACAATTGACAGTTCAATATTCTGACTGTTCAGGTAGGCTTTCTCACGCCAGAGGTTTGATACATGATGCTCATACTCGTGGTATATCACATTCAATAGAGAGTCTCTGTTGAATTTCCGATCAATGTTGAATTGATTGAGAGATTTGAAACCACTCTGATACCAGTTATAACCACTCCAGGGCTTGTTTCGAACAGCTTCATATTGTACACCATTATCGGGGACAGATGCACCCATTAATGAAAAGACACAGTCTCTGAACATCTGACCGACTTCAATGGATTTTGTCTGAAGCTCTGTTTCTATTAGTTGTTGAAGAGCCTCACCGGTTATTTCGCCTGTAGCACCAAATTGAGTAACTTTTTCGCGGGTATCATTCCCAGGAAACTCGGAGATTCTTTCCTCAAGGAGCTCAATGGTCTTATCAATCTCAGTCTCTGGGAATTTTTTCAGTGGAATGTGGAAAAGACCTTCCACCAGTTCAGCATATGTCATTTCCTTTTCAGCTAACCAATCGACGACAATATTCAGAGAATGCAGCTCGCCCATCATGAAATCTAGACGCAATGAGTCGTCAATCTCATCTCTCATTACATCAAATGTTTGATGGATTTCATGAACAAGATCAGATGCGGTTTTGTCTCCACTCTGTTTCTTGGGTTGAAATTCTTCAGGTCCGAAGTAGGCGTCTACAACACTGACACCCGCCACCTGCTCGGTGTAGTTTCCAATTTCGCCACAGGTTTTCACAAATCTCTCAGCCGCATTCATTCTGACCAATTCAGCGACTAATATGCCAACATAAAGTGTTTACTTTTCTAGCCGTCAGACTAAATAACTGGGTCATCGTACAGAATAATGGTGAAATAGCATGCCGAAGAAAAAGAAAGGGAAACCACTTGCTAAAATCCTTCTTGTTGTTATTTTGATTGCCATTGTGACCATTGGTGTTGTAGCTTGGCACGATGGATTGTTTGGACTCACAAGTATAAACGACATAAATGATGGGCTTGTAGCGATTGGCACCGCAGTGTCTGTGAAAGGAGAGGTAACTGCAAGACTTGGGAACCTTATTACCGTGAA
>JBHLOX010000144.1:0-6289 GCA_048940045.1 Promethearchaeota archaeon | reverse complement strand
TCAGGAGAAAAGATCTTTGGGCTTGGTCATCGTATCTATACAGGAATCGATCCCCGTGCTGTCATACTCCGAGGTATATTGGAACGTAGGACACTGAATACCACTGATGCATGGTTAGTGTCTGTGTCAGATGAAGTAACAAAAGAGGGTGGACTGCTTCTTTCAGATTACAAGGGTATTCAAGCATTCGCCAATATTGACCTCTACAATGCTGCGGTTTATTACACACTCGGGTTTCCTCCAGAGTTGAACACATCTCTGTTCGCAATTTCAAGATCCGCTGGATGGATGGCTCATATCTTGGAGCAGACAAACAAGAAGACTTTTCAAAAAGGGTAGAAGATTGACGAAACCGGGAATGCATAATGAAAGCGATCATCAATGCCACTATTTTATGCCCAGTTAACGGACTCATCAAGAATGGTGATGTTTTGTATAATAACAAGGTCAAGGCAGTTGGAAAGAATGTCGAGATTCCAAGTGGTACAAAGACAATTGATGCCAAAGGGAAATTTGTCGTGCCTGGGTTTATTGATGCTCATACTCATCAAGGATTATTCGATGGTTCCATTGGGTGGGCTGGAATGGATGGGAACGAGATGACTCGACCCATCACACCTGAGATGAGGGGTATCGATTCTTTCAACCCAGATGAGCCTTCACTGAAAGAAGTCCTCCAAGGAGGTGTTACCTGTCTTAACACTGGTCCTGGTTCAGGCAACGTGATCTCAGGTGAATCTTTTGTGATTAAACCGATAGGGGCCTCTGTAGTTGATGAGATGATTGTGTTATCACCCTCTGGTCTAAAGGTTGCTTTTGGCGAAAATCCAAAGCGTGTACACGGAACTGAGAAGAGAACACCATCAACACGTATGGGGGTTGCTGCCTTACTAAGAAGAACTCTGGCTGATGCACGCAGCTACAAGTTGAGTGCTCAGGCATACCTAGAAAAGGCTGAGGAAGCAAGGAGGAAAGGTGAAGCCCCTCCCACCAATCCACCACCTAGAGACCTGGGTTTAGAGACTGTCATCAAGGTGTTGAATAGAGAAATCCCAATCCATGCTCATGCCCATAGAGCGGATGATATTGCCACCATAATCAGGATAGCCAAGGAGTTTGATATTCGAGTTGTTCTAATACATTGCACTGAAGGTCACAAAATCAAAAAGACAATAGCTAAGTCAAAGTTCCCAGCTGTCATTGGACCAACTATTTTCTGGACCAGTAAACCTGAAACCAGAGAGAGAGGTTTCAAAACTGCTGTAGAACTGAATGAGGCTGGAGTGAAGGTCGCCCTTCAGACTGACTCTTTGACTCCAATGAACTACTTTCCGCTTCTTCCGATGAACGTGATAAAGGAAGGCATGAGTAGGGAGGATGCTCTCAAGTGTGTAACTATCAATCCCGCAGAGATGCTGGGCATTGATGACCGGGTGGGTTCGTTAGAACCAGGTAAAGATGCAGACATGGTCATCTGGTCAGGAGATCCCTTTGACTTCTATAGCAAAGTCGAGCAAGTAATCATTGATGGAAAAAACATCCCCCTCAAAAAGTAGGAAACTACCACTCAGAAATGGCTTTGATGGTTGCTTTCTTCTCCTCTTTAGACAATGGATGAATCGGGGGTCTGCAGAGACCTCCCTTCAACCCAACGTGATCCATAGCCTCCTTGATAACGGGTACATTGTTAGCAACTCCTCGTCCCTCACGAAGGTCCTCGAGTGGTGTTATCATCTTCTGTATCTTCATGGCTTCTTTGAAATCTCCCTTGTGCAGAGCATCGTACATCCTCTTCGAAACATGAGGGGCAAAGTTACAGAGTCCACTAGTGAAGGCTTTCGCACCAGCAAGGAAGAAGAATGGAGCGAATCGTTCCGCTGCTCCACATGACCACACAATCTTGTGACCAAATCTGTGAACCGTTCTTGAGAAGTCCACAATGCGTCCAAAGGCATACTTGACTCCAACTAGATTATCAAAGACAAGGAGTTTTTCTAACATGTCATCAGTAAGAAGTGGTCCTTTCTTGTAGAGCACTACATTGAGCCCCTTGGCTGCTTCAAGGAGAAACCGGTAATATCCGAGGAGACCCTCTTCTGAAATGAATACATGTTGAGGATACATGACCATAACAGCAGGAACGCCGAGGTCACGCGCAATGTCAAGTTGAATCCTGGCAGTCTTTATTGAGTGACCAACACCAGTCATTATTGCTGCTTTGCTACCAATTGCTTCGACTGCAACCTGAAGGACACTTGCCCACTCTTCCTCTGAAAGTGAATAGAACTCACCAGTGTTTCCGTTTGGGATGATTAGGGGAACATCATTCTTTACCAGGAACTCAATATTCGTTGAGATTGCATCAACATCGACCCTTGAAAATCCGTCACTGAAGGGAGTAGTAGTGGTTACTGAAAATCCCATCAGTATGTCTTTGAATGAATCATGTTCCATCCAATCACCTCAGTACTTTATTTCCTGAGAGAGGTGACTCATATATCCAACGTTTAGCTTCATGGAAAATTAGTTAGAAGGTTGAACTTACTCTCCGGTGATTCAAAATCCACAACGAATTCATCGTAGGTGTCTGTGCATGGATTTCCAGCTGTCACTTTGATTCTGAATTCAAGATTATCCGAATCGATTCCAGAAACCTCTGCTATGTAGCTGTAAACGGTTTCCCCCAAGTATGGCTCGGAACGCGGGGTTGCTGAACGATGTCTGCATATTGAGTCGAATCCACGACCCTCACTATGGGTGCTGAGGAGCTGAGTCATATCCATGAAGGAAGTTGCCTCACCCAGCAACTTAGCTGCCTCCTGTCGTCTCCTCTGACTAGTTACCAAAGGACCGCCAGCCTCTCGTTCAGCCAGAGAGGCATGTCGAATAATGTCTGCAGTTGGTAGAATCAGATGATGATTTGTCCTTGTGATTATATTAGCGTCTGTTTCAAGAACCGCGACACCATCGCCAATTTCAATGACACCAACACCTGTTGGAGATGCGAGCACAAAGTTACACCACTGGTATCTATTGCCACCCTTGAGATCGGTCTGAACAAGTTCAAATGCATCTTCTATTGTCTTAGTTTCTCGGAAGATTCGCTCAAGCAGGATGTCGTATGCCTTGTGCGGAGTCACGAGTACAGTTGTGTTGCATCCGGCGAGACCTGATCGGTTAAACCCGAATGATGCTCCGCATTGATCACCATCGCCAACATTGACACCAGCAACGAAGAAGACATCATTGTCAAAGACTATAGAGTCCCTGAATCCTCCCCAAATGAGGTCTCGGTTCTTGATAAGGTAATATCGGTTTCCGATGATTTTCGCTCCAGCTGTGCAACCGTCGGACATGAATTGAAACTCACTGTGTTTTCATATCAAGTTTCATTGTTTAAATCAGATTGCTCGATTAAATCGGAGGACTGACCATTTCCAACGATGCCAAAGAGTGAGATGCCTATGGCCAAAGCAGCCAAGTTGAACATCAAGTTAAGCCATGTTATTGGCTGAACTGCTCCGAATAGAAATTGCGCAAAGAGACCTCCGATTATGGGTCCTGCAAAGGTCCCGGTATTTTGCGCTCCATAGATGAGTGACATTGCCCTACCACGCTCATCCTCACCGGTTATGTGGGCTGCAAGTGCACTTGTGGCAGTAGATGAGAGCGGGTAGATGGGGAGCGCCCAGAGAATACAGGCAATTATTGGATCTGTTGCCAAGGCAAAGCCAGTGGAAAACAGACAGTAAGCAACGAGTGCAGCGATAAGAACCTTCACTGGTCCTTTGCTGTCAACAATCTTACCAATGTATCCTGTGATTAGTACTGCAATGAGTGTTGCTCCAGAGTTTGCAAAGCCCACATAAGCAGTAAGTCCTCCTAACTCATCCACGATTATAATTGCCATGACGTATGAAACTGAGTTTATGCCAATTTGATTTAGCCCAACTGCACTCACTAACCTATTCATTCCAGGTATTCGGAGAAGCTCTCTGATGCCCTTGTAATCTTCCCTTTTCTTGGTTTCAAACGGAATGTCGCGAATGTAAACAACACAGCTCGCTGTAGCTACTATTCCAAGAATTGCTCCGAAGATGAACAGAGGGCGCATACCAATAATATCAATGAGTAATCCACTACTCAGAGCCCCCAAAAACCACCCACCCGACTGTGCAGCCAAGAAATAGCCTAAGCGCTCGCCCTTCCTGTCTGTTTCTGTGGTTAAGTGTGCTTGCCCCATAGGGAGTGCTGCTGATGAGAAGACTGCACCAACCACTCCTACTGCAACGAACTGGAGAACATCCGTCACAAGTGAGTAGAAGAAGAATGTGGATGCGTAACCAAGGAATCCAACAACCATGAATGGCTTTCGCTGTCCAATCTGATCAGAGATAGACCCCCAAATGTTTGTAGCGATCATGACGACTATAGCTGGAGCAGACCATGCAAGTGTGAGGACAAGAAAGTCTTCTACAAACAGATCGTGCTTGACAAAGAATGTCATCCACTGCCAGATGATAGCCTGTGCCATGGATTGAATTGAGTATGCCAAGTACACTGTTGTGACAGCGCGGTTTCGCAAGGACATCTTGTAACTTCCTTTTGCTAACATCGGAAAGCATATTGACCACCTTAAGGATGTGATGTTGCACGTACCACATGAAATGCGCGGGTCGTATGGTATTTGTATAATCTAGCTCAGTTTTTTTGGTGAGTTAAAATGTTAGAGGGAGAAAGCATAGAAATCGAAGGAACTGCGGTAGAACAAGAGAAGAAAAGACCGTACTACTTCCAACTTGATGTACTAAAATCAATAGCTATCGCATTTGTTGTGTTGGACCATAGCTTGACCTGGGAGATTAAAGGTGCCATGGGAAGTGTCTTCTGGGAGCGATTATCCATTCCGTTCTTCCTGATTGTCATGGGTTTCAACATGGGTGTTTCATTTCAATATAGGGGAGCTCATCGTTTCAGAGACCTCTATACCATAGACTACTTCAAGCGGAAATTGAAACGCTATGTTCTGCCTTTCATCATTCTCTACATAGCCTCAATTTTGTTGGGAGTTGCACTTGGTTTTATCAATACCAATATGTTCTTGCTTCTTGGCTATCTACCATTTTGGGGACCTGGCAATTGGTTCATACCTTTACTGTTTGGCTCAATCGTTGTGTTTCCTATCGTATACTGGTTATTTGACAGAATTCCAAAAGTGACTATTGCATTATGCTTCCTTAGTGAACTTGTGCTACAGTATCTTCTTTGGAATCTCTACCCAATTGCTGTAACTGAATTTGACTGGTTTATCATAACAGCAATACGTGTCAATGTCCTATTCTATTTGCCAGCAGTAGGCCTTGGACTCTGGTTCTCGAGGGGCTTTGACATTCGAGCAAAGAGAAATTGGTTCATGTACCTCTATGCTCCCATTTGCGTGATGTTCATGGTTGACTATGCTACTCTCTCACCAGTAACTCATAGGGGTATTCTGAGCTCAATGCCCAACGTCTTTGGTGAATTCATAGGCTTTGTTCAAGACTTCATTGTTGGAGATTACACTCTCATATTCTATGGTTATGCCGCACTCCTCTTTCTAATTGCCATGGCGATAATCCCGCAAACTGCGACAGGCATAGGGGAGCGATTCATACAAAGAGTGGGAAGATCAACATATCATATCCTTCTCTCTCAAATCTTCTGGCTGTCAATTGTTTATTGGAATGTCGCTCATTCGGCTGTCTTTGAACATCAAATTCCTAATTTCCTCGTCGAACTCGGGTGGCCAGGTCCTTTGTACTATATACCATTCTATCTCATCAATCTTGGAGTTGCTTTCACAGGGGGTATGATCTGGTATGAACTGGAGCGAAGGGTGCTGTACAATCAGAAATAAGGCACTAGTGGAATAATGCTTT
This sequence comes from Promethearchaeota archaeon, assembly GCA_048940045.1. GTDB lineage: Archaea > Asgardarchaeota > Thorarchaeia > Thorarchaeales > Thorarchaeaceae > SMTZ1-45. The sequence continues at coordinate 371 of JBHLOX010000144.1, read as the reverse complement.
AGCCAGAGAGTATTTCAAGCGAAGTGAGATTGGTTGACCATGGCTTCCAACGATGATGTGACCCTCAAGGTCGAGAACCTTCGAGCCTACTATACATCGAAGAAGGGGATTGTCAAAGCTGTGAACAATGTGAGCTTTGAGGTTCGAAAAGGGGAGTCAGTTGGCTTGTTTGGCGAATCCGGGGCGGGCAAGACTAGTGTTGCTCTAGCAATCTTAGGGCTGTTTGACCAGCTTTCCCGATATCATGCTTCAACAGCAGCAAATCAAGAGAACAAGAGACTATGGGCATTAAGGGATGAGGCTCGGAAGAAGGGACTCACCTCTAAAGAAATGGGGGAAGACCTCCCAGGTGTAGAGGGGCATATCTGGTT
>JBHLOX010000143.1:0-6301 GCA_048940045.1 Promethearchaeota archaeon | reverse complement strand
GGTGACTTGACATAGACCTCAAAGACTCCCGTCCAAATCTCACTACTAGCTTCAGCCTTTACCAATAGATCTCCTCCAAAGTTGACGCCAACTGGAGCAGACTTTCCTTTCTTCCAGACATCCGCAAAAATCAAAGAATGAAGTTTGTTTTGGAAATCTTCTGTCACTCTTTGAATCATACCATCAATATATGCTTCATCTATGCCCTGTGGGCTGAGGTCAGTTGTGGATCTAAACAATCTTTCCTCGCTGATAGCACCTTCTGTCTTGTCAAATCTATATCCGATTCCTCCGACGAGGTAGAACTCCGCCTGTGGTACTTGAGGTTCATCCCCAACAACAATCATCGACCCATCTGCTAGTAGAATGTAGGTTGGTGATGCTATGTTAAATGGTATCGCCGCGGCCTCTGCAGAAACTTCATCCATCTTTAGCTCTTTGTTTAGAAACTCATCTAAGGTCCTAACTCTTCTATCAAACTGAAATGGATCCAACTCTCCTAGGTGCAGTATGTTCCGTGATTTCCTTAGGATTACATCTAGTATACGTTGTGCTGTTTTCAGGAATTCCATACGTTGTTCCTTTTTTATGAGAATTTCTCCTGCGGATATTACTACCCTAAGAAAATCTACTGTTTTGAACTTTGATAGAACTGTGCGACTTAGATAGGTTGATTCATCTGTTTCCAGGAATCCCTCTTGAGTTGCAACCTCATGTGGGATAGGATTTCCTAGATAGAGTTGTACTATTCGATTTGTTCTCTTAGCCTTGAAGAAAACACCAACATCATAAGATCTACGTGGCACATCAATCAGCTGACGTACGAAAGTTCCAGATGGTACAATCTCCTTTGCTTGTGCTTTCGCATAAATCTGAGTATACTTTGCAAAGAGGTCTGTTCTCGACATCTTCTTGTCTCCCGCACTTTTCTTACTTCATCGCACTCTATTATCATTTCGGGTGATTTCCTAAGAAATATCAGTTATACTTCATGAGAGTTCGTACATAACTGCAAAGGAAGATCCCCACTAAAATAGTGAATTCCTAGAAATACAATTAATCCAATCACTATGATAATGACAAGGGTCTTGAGCATCTTTTCCTTTGGCAGATCTACCCTCTGTTTCCTAATTTTCTTAGTGCTATTTTCCAAATATGAAATCTAGCCACAAATTATAAAGCAGATAAGTTCTGCAGACCGTTGACCATTAGGTAGGGTATTAACTATGGATAGAAAAACGATCGGACTGCTTCTTATTATAATTGGATTGGTTTTGTTTTTTGCTACACTATTCTTTATTCTACCTATACCTGGATTATATCTACCCTCTCTTTTCCTGTTGTTTTTCGCGGTGGTTCTGATTGGTGTTGGAGCAGCATTTGCTAGAGGTGTAGAAAGCTCGCTCGATATTCCGAGTGATGACTGCTACTACTGCAAAGGAACGGGTAAAATTAGGAGTGGAGAAGAATTTGAAACATGCCCGCGATGTGGGGGATCTGGACTGGCACGACCTGATGATTTTGAATGATCAATTGACTCAACATCGATACCTTTCCTATGGGGATGATTTTGGCAATGAATGCGATAGTAATTGCACACAAGGGTGCTTCTGGTTACTCTCCTGAAAATACACTAGCTTCATACCAACAAGCCTTGGAACTTGGAGCTCATATGATTGAGCTTGATTTGCGGGAAACACTTGATGGAGAGTTGGTATGTATCCATGACTCAAATGTTGAAAGTACTACAAATGGCAGTGGTGAGGTTCATGAACTTACCTACAAGGAATTGCAGGGTTTGGATGCGGGTGAAGGCACCTCTATTCCTTTACTTGATGATGTTCTTGAATTTGCATCGGGTAGGATTAAGGTGAACATAGATCTCAAAGTGCTTGAAGTGGAGATGAAATTGCTTGATCTTCTTGAAGACTACAAAATGATTCAGGAAACCCTGATCTCCTCATTCTTCCATGGCACCCTTGACACATTAAGAAATCTAGATGAAAGGATTGCAACAGCTATTTTGTTTGAGGTTCCGATGGATGATATCATTCGTTATGCGTTGGACCTCGGAGTGAATGCCATCAATCCTAGCTACAATCTAGTCACAAATGAGCTAATGCAGAAAGCTCACAGTGCAGGTCTTAAGGTGTATCCTTGGACAGTCAATGATGTGAAAACAATGAAACAACTTCTTGCACTCGGTGTTGATGGCTTGATCACTGATTTTCCTGATAAAGCCCTTGAACTGATGAACGAGTAGAATTAACTGAGAATCTTCTCGATGAACCTGAGGATAAGGGGATATGCTTCCACTCTTGTTGGATGACAAGTAATCACATGCTCCCCGCCATCTATCATATGTAGTTCTTTGTTATTTGAAGAGATGCTATCATAGACCATTTGAGCACTGACAGGATCAATCGTTTTGTCCTCGGAACCATGAAGTATAATTGTCGGAATGGTAACTTTGTGCATGTTTTGTTTAACCACTTTTTGTAGATTGAATAACTCTTGATAGGAGGAAACTGGTTCTCTGTGATACTTGAATCGCTTCACATCATAGACACGTTGAGCTGCTTCCACATCAATCTCTCTCCACTTCATGAAGTACTTCAGGATTGGTATGAGCCTTGGCAGAATTCCTGGGGCCTTCAAAGCTGTTCCTATGAGAACCAATCCATCAAGCTCGTTCTCTTCTGATGCCAAGAGTAATGAAAGCAGACCCCCCATCGATAATCCCGTTACAAAGATGAAACCAGGATTCCACGAACGAACAACTTCAAGACCTGTCTTTGCAGATTCATACCAGTCCTGCCAGGAAGTTGTCTTGAAGTCTTCTGGTGTTGTTCCATGCCCAGCTAGTTGCACCGCAAAAGATGCAAAGCCCTTCTCATTGAGATAATTCCCAAAGGTGGCTAGCTCATCAGAAGATGCAGCTAATCCATGTACCAATAGAAATGCGACTTTGGCCCCTTCGGGTCGTTTTATGACCCCCATTGCATCTGGGACCAATATCTACCATCTCCATCATGGGATGATTGCTTAGAGTAGTTCTATTCTAGTTTCTGGAAACTAAAACTTACCCTTAGCATTCCTAAACGTATTCCAGCAATCAACCACCCTACGGATGATAGGATTTCCGTACTTACAACAAACGTGACCATTATAGAAACCATCAGAGCGATTTGCTCCGGAGTTGGCATCCCAGCGAAGACTATCAGGATCATGATCAGTACAGCCACAGCTGCTGCAAGTCCAGCCATTGTAGAAACTTTGATGAGTGAACTTTCAAATCCGCGACCTTTATCTTCAACATCATTAGCCAGATTCAAATTCAACGCTAATATGAGTATGACACTTATTGAATAGAGAGCCAGTAATAATGCTGCTCCAGTGTTTGCCTCATGTGTCACACTCTGGTTCCCTGCAATTGCTGGAATCATGAATGCAAACAAAACGCTAACACCCATCAATATTCCACCACTAGTATATCCTCTTCCGTAAGCATAACCTGCTAGTGACACATTCCGAATTAAGAGAGCGAGTAGGGGTAGGATGATTATTGCTGGACCTTGAACTGCAGCTGGAATTCCAGGAATCATGGTAATATTGAACCAACGATTTGTTGGCCAAAGCGCAAGTGGACCACTGCCAAATCCTCCTATCATAAAGATGATGATGGCTACTGATGTGGCTAGACTAATTACCACAGTAAGGGTTGCCTGTGAGAACCCTGTAAGACCTCTCCACTTTGACTCTATCATGAGGAAGGTCTGAGTCAATAGAATCAGAATCCATGGAATCAGAATTAGTGGAAGCAGGGCAAATGGATGAACCATAAGGAATACTGCGGTTACGACCAACGGAATACCTGTTATTATGTCCGTCTTGGCTGTGTAAGAGGCCCCCATCAGGAACATCACGCCTGCTGGTGCTATAACCATGAAAAAGCCCCAAACATCAATGTCTTCAACACCAGCTCCACCCATGCCTGCGGCAAGAAGACCGAAAAGGGCTAGGAACAACATGAACCATTTGCTACCCCCCTTTATGATGTCTTCACCAATTGCCGCAGCTTTTAGCTCTCGAGCACCAAGTCTAGGGGCTAACATGATCCAGTACAGCATCATAGCTAGAAATCCAAAGACCAAGGCAGGACTTGTCCGATAGGTCACTGCATTAGCAAGGGTACTCCATGGGTACCACACATCTATACCGTGTTCAACCCCAATGGGCCCAATCATGACTGGAATCAATCCGAATAGGAATGTCAGCACACCACTTAGACCGAAAGCAAACTTTGCCTTCTCAGTGCTTCTTGCATACTCCCGAATTTTATCAAAGGGTGACCACCAGAAGAGCAAGCCCATCAATTGACCGATAAGAAGTGCGCCAAAAGCAACATAGGTGAAAATTGGGCTGACAATAAGACCAAGTGCAAGAACCGGTATGAACGATGCGTTAAACATCCCAGCAAGAAAACCAATCCAAGACTTACTTGAATCCGTGTAGATAACAGCTCCAAGCTGCCAAGTGATTACAAAGATTGCTCCAAGGAGAAACAAAGGCAAGAGGAAATCTGGAATAATCTGACGATCATAAACTCCCTTGAATTGTGTCAGAAGATAGATTGCTACGGCAGCTGAGGATAGAAATCCAGCCCATAAGATGTTGTGATAACCACTTCCGAGAGTTCCCCCTAATCCTCTAGATCCAATCGCTTGGACCAAAAGGCTAACTGCCATCAATCCCATGAAGGTGCCTGAAATGATGTAATAATAATAATCTCCTCCAATAATCCAATTGAAAGGATTATTTGTCACGATCCTCCAATCCAAAGCCGCTATAGGGACTAACGTCTTTCCGAATATTAAACCTAAAGCAGCTGCAATAATCCCAATCAAATTCCCAAGCCCAGCTACGCGGCTAACTTCTCCACCCGATTCATTTGAACCACTTAATATCGACTTCAATGAGCTCAATTGGGCCATATCTGAATTCCTCACTTGGTGACGGTCACCATCAGTCGCGATGATACGAAAATGAGGGGTATAAATGCATATCGGACTCGGCTCTAGTCTGCGAATAACCTAGGCATAGTCATAAACCTCCTCACTTCTGTAAGACTTATTATGCACAAACAGCTTGATGTTTTTTTATGACATCAGACTTCGTATTGTATGTTAAGGGTAATGAGATTCATATGAACGATTTTGTTGCTAATATTATCAATGATGTATTGATGGCAATTCTCTCTAACCTCAGAGATATCGATCTTGATACTATCACAAAGATTGAGATTGACTAACAGAAGATAACCTCTTAGCGGAATGTGCTTAATTATGAGCTTCAAAGGCTGGAATGGGAAAATCCTATGGGTTGATTTGACCTCAAAAACCACACGTGTAGAGGAACTGCCTCCAAAAGTTTACCATGACTTCATCGGAGGAAAAGGACTCGGCGCTTTCCTACTATTTCGGGAGTTAGATGCAGGAGTAGATCCTCTAAGTGCTGATAATATCCTCATTTTCTTGACTGGTCCCCTTCAGGGTCTTCCTGCACCTAATGTTGGTAGATGGACACTTGTAACAAAGTCTCCACTTACTGGTTTGTACTTGGACACTCACTGCGGCGGTCCAATAGGAAGAGAGATCAAGAATGCGGGGTATGACGCAGTTGTAGTGACTGGAAAGTCAAGCAAACCTGTCATATTAATCATCGAAGATGAGAGGGTCAAATTCGAGGACGCTCAATCAATCTGGGGGTTAGGCACAAATGAAGCAACGAAACTTCTCCATGAAAAAACCGCTAAAGGTTCAGCAGTTTATGTTATTGGTCCAGCGGGGGAGAATCTAGTCCTTTCCGCAGTTGGTTGTTGTGAGTTCGCACATCAAACAGGACGTGGAGGTGCCGGAGCAGTCCTTGGCTCAAAGAATCTCAAAGGCGTGGTAGCAAGAGGAACTGGTAAGATTGAAGCAGATGATGTCGACGCAATCCGCGCTGTGAACAAAGCAGTCACCAAGATTTGGAACGAGAAGGCGGACATAGATTTCAAGAAATATGGAACACCGTTCCTCGTGGAGGTTTCAAATGAACGAGGACAATTTCCAACTCGTAATTTCCAAAATGGCTACTTTGATGGTTACGAACCCCTGACGCCAGAAGAGTTCGAGAAATGGTCTACCGGTGCACATCTTTCTTGTCCACATTGTATAATGCGATGCACCCATGCTTACAAAACCGATAATCCACTATCTCCAGGAACAGAAGTAGAAGCAACAGTTGAGTACGAAACCCT
>JBHLOX010000025.1:0-25857 GCA_048940045.1 Promethearchaeota archaeon | reverse complement strand
TGCGTGGACATATCACAGTGGTGAGAGTGAGGTTGTTTTAGGGCTTGCACTGAAGAATGGTTATAGAGAACGCGTTACCCTAGTGACCAAATGTCCCGTAGGCCGACAGGAATTTACTGAACCCGAGCACTTCGATGAACATCTTGAGGAACAACTAGGACGACTGGATGAAGAATATCTCGATGTCTATTTGTTCCATGCTTTGAACAAGAAATCATACGAGGAAAAAGTACTTGGACTCAATCTTATTGATCGTGCAGCATCAGCCAAGAAGGCGGGAAAGATAAGGCACCTTGGATTCTCATTCCATGACACACCAGAGGTCTTGAAAGAGATTATTGACTCAGGACACTTCGAACTGATGCTCGTACAGTATAACATAGTTGACCAAGTCAACCATGAAATGATTAACTACGCAGGAAAGAAAGGTCTTGCAGTCGCAATTATGGGCACGGTCGGTGGAGGTCGGTTAGGTGGGAAGGACTTGCCAGAGGAGATGAAGAAGTGGCTTACACCTGGTAGAAACAATTTCGCCGATCTCGCCTTTAAGTTTGTATTGAGCAATCCCAATGTTTCTGTCGCACTGTCAGGGATGGGCACAGAGGAGATGCTTGATGATAACCTAGAAATCACATCTCGTGACAATTACAATCAGATGACTGAGAAGGAGAAGAAATCTATCGATGGCATCGCTAAGAGATTCAAGGAATTGTGCGACAACATATGCACTCAATGCAAGTATTGCCAACCCTGTCCTAACGAGGTCAACATCAGCTTCATTTTCGAATCTCTTCAGCGATACCAAATCTATGGAGATCAAGAAAAGGCTAAGACCTACTACTCAATGATTGGGAAGGTTCCGTGGGCTTCAGGAAAAGATGCAACTGCATGTGAGGAATGTGGTGAGTGCTTGGAGAAGTGTCCTCAAAGTATTGAGATTATTGAGCAGTTGAAGACAGCTCATGAAATACTATCCTAATCCTATTCATCAAAAAGTTCCTCCATCATCTAAAGCTGTCAGCCTTAGGGCTTTAGGGCTCATATTGTCTGTTTGGGGGCTCCACATTACTAGTTATCAAACTCAACATAGAACTTAATTAGACAAAGCACTTCGTGGAACAAAGTACTTATTAAATACAACAGACACCGCAAAGTTATGACAATTGTAACTGAAAAGAAAGAACCTCAAGATAGAAGCAGGGAGAGTGAAGTCATCGATGACAAAGGTCAGCAACAGGATAAAACCGCTACTAGGTCCAATCTAAGACTAGGGCTAGCATCAACACTTCTCTGTGCATCTCTAGCCATGATTATATTCACATTAATCAGACTAGCTCTCGACACTCATATCTCAAGAATCTATCTTCCCCTTCTGGCATTCCCCCTGAATATCTTGATAGTGTACAAACTATTTCCGCAGATAATCAAAATCCCATTCGGTGGAGTTCGTCCTAGCGAATTTATCCGGAATATTGGATTATCAAAACCAAAAGGTCTGATCAAGTATATCTTCCTAGGTATAATACTTGGTGTGTGTTCATTAACAGGTATGTTGATTGGATCCATTCTTACAGGACGATATTCGTTTGACTTGACAGCGATAACATTAGAACAACTTGCATTCTCGACGGTACCAGGAGTTTGGGAGGAGGTTTTCTACAGAGGCATTCTGATGTTCGTCCTACTTGGTGCTGTCAAGGATGTGCGAAAAACGGCAGTTCTCCAAAGCATTATCTTTGGACTATTTCACTTTCGTGGATTGGAATTCTGGGCGCTATTTGACATAGGTTCGGTGATCCTTATTGGCCTTAGTTTGACCTATACGACCTACAAGACCAATTCTCTTATTCCTGCGATCATCACGCACTACCTTCATGATGCTTTTTTGTTTCTTGTTGGAGTTCCTGGTGGTGAATACATAGGTACATTTGAGAACTTGGTGTTCTATATCAGTCTGTGGTTAATGCTTGGAGTGGGGTGTTTGATTACCAAGCTTGGAGCCGAGAAAGTTGGCATCTCCCAAGAAACGGTGCTATATGATTTAGATAAGCTCCATCATCAGTAGTTCAATCATGGGGAGAGTGCAATTGTATAAACTCTCCTCAATGTTTTTTAGCTTCCGAATCAAACAGTGATTTCATGCCAGAACCCCCTAGCATGATCGAGATTCAAAGAAGGGCATTTTTCAGTACTCTCAAAGATGGAACTGTTGAAATCTTTCAGGGTCTTCTATTGGTTATTGCTGGGGTTGGGTTTTTCAATATCTACACGGCATTTTTGGGAGTATTCCTCATAATATTTCTACGCCTACAATGGCCAAAAATCTCTCGAAAGATCAAAGAGCAATATATCTATCCTCGGCTAGGTTACATAGAATTGAGAAGTGACCACGAAGAACGTTTGCGGAAATACCATATACTGCTGGGATTGAGTATTTCAATTTCTGTTATACTCTTCTTTATGCTTGTATACTTCAACGGATGGAGTATCGCCACTACTTTTACATATGTACCAATCATCATTGGCGGCGCGTTATTCGGGAGATCACTATATTTTTGCATTTTCTCTGGGAAATGGAATTACTTGATTCTTGGACTTGTCAGTATTATCATGGTTCCAATTTTCGTTGTCTTGCCTTTTCCTATAGCTCAATATCATACAATCCTCTATGCATGGACTCAAGCAATTCTAATGACATTCACTGGAATCTGGAAATTCTACAAATTTCGCCGCGAAGATTCCATCAATGAAGAGTGGTAATAGAGATGTCGTCGAAAAAGGAGAAAGGGAATCGCAGTTCGGAAGAGAATAAACAAACTGGAACTCCAATAAGCTTTGACGAGGACTCTTTCGGTATGTATAGATTCATCCATGAGCCAAATCGACTATTGATCATAGCCCAACTCTATGCACTTGAACAAGTCGATATGCTATATTTGAAAAAGACACTCGGGATTTCTTGGGGTAATCTTTCCTTTCACACTACGCAGTTGGAAGAAAAGGGTTACATCAATATCAAAAAGCAGTTCGTTGGAAAGAAATCTTATACATTGTTACGAATAACCCCAGAAGGAAAAGCCCATTTTGAAGATTACAAGAGAGCAATGCGAGATTTCCTTGCATGAACAACAAGAGGGATAGAAGGAATTAGTCAATCATTTCAGATTTGCTCTAATCGGGACTCAACTGCCATAGGGAGTTAAAACTGTCTGAACGGACTATAACAATGATGGGAAAATCCAACGTGAGTTGTTTACTTGTAATAAAAAGAACTTCGGAAGAAGAGAGAAACTCTCTTCTCCGACCTAGTTATTATGATGATTACCTACGTCTGGTGACTGCAATCGCACCAACAATGATGATTGCGACACCAATAGAGATTGGTATAATATTGTTAACTAGAACCTCGGGTATTGGTAGAGGATTACCTCCAACAACAAGCAGATTCTCAAAGCCAATTTTCGGGTCATGAACAATTTCGTTGCCTTGGGGATAACTTAGGTAGATATCTTGTTCTGTGGTGGTCACCTCATCAATGCTTGAATTGACAAGATGAGTTACTCCATCAATCTTGGCTGACTCTTTCCAGGAGAAGAAACCGGTAACATCGGTTAGGAGAACATCCATCTCAGCTTCATCAATAGCTCTCCCATCCACTTCATCCTCAGTTTCTCCATCGTAAGAGGTTTCCAATTCAGTGCTGAGCTCGACCTTCAATGCTAGTAATGAATCAACCTCAGTGAAATTGAAATCACGGATCTCGACATCAATCTTCACCTGAGTCGGAGCAATGAGACTCCCATTAATCTCAGTGAAGTCCCCAGCAGCATAGACCCTTGCACCAAACACACCATCGGTAGTCAAGACATCAATAATGTGTACTGGACCATCTATTGTGTTCTCAACAGTGTATACCAAAGATTCAAAGCTGTTGAGCTCAAGTGTCTGAACGACACTATCGACTGAGCTGTCATAGACACCATTATCATTGACATCGATGTATTCAACAAGTTCATCAAACCCCACCTCGAACTCACGCTCGGTTTCATTGGTCGATGTTTCACTCTCGAACTCGATCTTGAACTCTACACCGTTCGGACCAACCTCGACCTCAATTGTGAAGGAGTCCTCAACTCCACCTGTTTCGAGCTCCGACCCAATCTCTACGTACGTGTCCGTCGCATGAATAGTCACTTCTCGATTATTGGAGTCATCATAATCCTCACCTGAGGTGGAAGTTTCGTTTTCATCCTCAGTGGTTGTGTCATCCTCACCAGTGGTATCATCTTCAGTGGTTGGAGTTGCATTGACAGCCACTATTGATGAAACTAAAAGGAAGAGGAGCATTCCAAGAATTGCTTTGTTAAGATTAGCGTGCTTCATCATTGAATCACTGACATGACCTTACTAAGTTATTATATAACGTATGTTAAGCAATCTCCAATAACTGGAATATAAAAAGCGCTCATAACGCTTATTTTCACGATAGAAACTTCATAACGGTTCTAAATCGTTCGAAGTGATTTATTTTGCAGTGAAACCACCATCAACAACAATTGTAGCTCCAGTCACAAATGAAGATTCATCCGAGGCCAAGAACAATGCAGTCTGAGCTATTTCGTGAGGATAGCCAAATCGAGTCAATGGATAGTTCTTCAATCGACGAGCTCGTACTTCAATGGGATCGCCTTGATAGTCAATAACCCTTTCCAACATGGGGGTCTCTATTGCTCCAGGACAAATGCAGTTGACTCTGATGTTGTACTCTCCAAAATCTGCTGCAAGAGCTTTTGTCAGGGCTATGATTCCACCCTTCGCAGCAGAATATGCAGGAGAGAACGAACCTACGAGTCCTGCAACCGATGAGTTGTTGATGATAACACCCTTCCCATTTTCTTTCATCTGCTGGATTGCATACTTGCAGCAAAAGAAGACAGACTTCAGGTTCACATTGACATTCTTATCCCATTCATCCTCTGAAGTGTCCAAGAGGCCCTTGGCAACCTCAATACCGGCATTATTGAACAAGACATCAATGCCACCCATTTCTCTTGTTACCTCAAAGAGTGTTTTGATGTCCTCCTCCTTCGAAACATCAGCTTTCACAAATGTCATGCTACCACCAAATGCCTGAACCTTCTCAGCGATTGACATACCTCCTTCCTCATCTACATCGGCGCCAACAATCCGTGCTCCCTCTTTGGCAAAGAGATTGGTAGTTTCACGTCCGATTCCAGCAGCTACCCCTGTAATTACTACTACCTTTCCTTCTAGTCGTTTCATTTTCACTTTCCTCCTTTTTCAAACGAGTACTCTGCAATTTCTCTGGGTGTTGCAAACCAAACGTCACCTTTCGATTTCATTAGTTCAATTAGTCTGTTGAGCATCTTGCTACGGGAAGGAACCCCCATTATCTGCGGATGCATTGTCAGCATGAAGTACAATCCCTCTTCATAGATGGCTTCAAACTCTGCAGACCAAATCTCGAAGACCTTCTCCTGGCTGCTGATACCACTTTGATAGGCGAGAGATGGAAACATGTTGAAACCGAAATAAACCCAGTCGTCTAACATCCACCTTATTGGTAACTCGACAATCTTTCCACCCTCTGTATCTACGATGTAAGGAACATCATCATTCATCATTGTGCTATCGTAAATAAGTCCATGTTTAGCCAATAGTGAGTATGTATTTGGACTTAGGTCTGCTGCAGGTGCACGATATCCCACAGGTCTATACCCTAAAATTTTCTCAAGAGCGCTCGATCCTCGCTCAAGTTCTTCCTCCTCCTCTGAGGGGGCCAAACGAGCAGGGTTCTTGTGATGATATCCATGATGTCCAATTTCATGACCAGCATCATGAATATCTTTGACTGATTCCGTGAATCGATCAGCTACTTCCCCCGGTACAAAGAAGCCTGCTTTTACATCCCGGGCTTTGAGTAGTTTCAAAATGCGAGGTAATGCTGCACGTGGGGCATACTCTCCAATTGAAAGGACAACAGGATTATCCTGCTGTATATTATGTCTACGAAGTATGTTTCTCCATGAAGTGTCTGCATCAAAATCGAAAGTAAAACAGACAGCACATCTTGTTCCATCTTTCCACTCCATTATTGAAGCACCTTCAATTCCCTTTGCACTCTCTAGGAAAAAGGTTCCTACTTGACTGAATAAGTTGAAATCACTGACTATGTACACATCTTAGTTAGTTCACAAGATTTATGTTCACGGACTCATACCTTGAGAATCCTCTTGAACATGAATCAGGAAGTGTGTTCATGAGTTCTAGGGAAGCTAATGGCAGTGAAACGAGGGTTAAGGGACCACGTGTTCATCTGCATACTACAATTTCAGCTATAACAAGAGATATGCTGAGTGAGTTAAGTGGTAAGTCTGGTCGTATCAATGATGCATTGGAAGATGCAGTTCGATACTATGCCAAACGGCGGGACCTGCCTGACTGTGATGCTTGCGAGGCTCAGGAAACGTCAAAGCTTCTATCGTCTCTTGTCACCACGGCAGAGATGGGACTCGCAAGTTCGGAATTTCTCGAGGCGTTCATGAACCTGGGTCATGGTAGCCAGTCTTCAGACGAGTTTATTGAGGACATATCAAAGATAGGTGTACAGCACACAAAGCTTCTACGTGGTCTAGGCGTGATTGAAAGCGACACTTGGAAAAACACCTATGAGGCATTTACAGAGCACATCAAGCTGCTTGAGAAAATGGGAATCTTGATGTCTGCAGAGTTCTTTCCTGAGCGGAATACAGTTCTTGCCACGGTGAAGATACTTCGGAACATACCCGAGGTCATAATCCTCTTCCTTCTTTCAAGTTGGGATGAGGCTGGATACACTGTGGATGTCGAGATCATCGCAGCGAATAAAATCAGCATCCATTGGCTAGATGAAAGAGAATTCGCTCAGAAGGAAGAAGATAGGAACCAGCGGATATTCGGAGCATGGAAGGAAAAGAGGGAGGAGCTTCTTATGAAATCAGGTCGAGTTGGAAATGCGACACTCCCAGCACCTCTTCTTGATTGGCTGATTAATAACACAATTGATGATCCAATCGGCGAGAAGACACTCATCAGCATCAAGAACTCGGGTCCTCAGTACATTCCAACAAAACCAGGTGGCGAACTATCATTGATGGATTATGTACAAAGAGCAGCCCTCAATATTACATCAACAGGACTTCTTGAAAGATGTCAGGTAATGGAAGAAGGTGAGTTCGTGACAGTACGGTTAGGCGCAAGAACGTCATCTTTTAAGGACATTTCTATCAAAATCATTCTGAATCTACTCTCTTTAGATGGTATCGAGGAGATTTCTCGAGAAGAGGGTGAGTCCACTGCAGTGTTGCACTTTGGACGCATGTTGTGGGTATAGCCCTTTTCAATACAGGAATTCTATTCCGAGGTCGGTGACTTCTCTTTTCACCTTATTATAGATGTCAAAGCATTCCTCTGATGGTTCACCTGTCACTGGGTCACAGCACTCTTGGAACCGCTTACCCTTTGGCGGCTCTGGAATCATATCCATGAACTTTGGAAGGATCTTCTTCACAATCTCATTTGCATCTGTCCTCTTCATTCCAGCAGAAGCATATGCAACCTCAGAGGCGAACATGGGTTCTATTGGCGTCAAATAGTCGAAGTACTTTCCTTTTGCAACACCACCAGTTTCAATTGACGCACCCGATGCTACAGCAGCAATGAACTCAGCTGCAAACTCTTGAAGAACCATCTCAGTGCAAGGTCCAGCTGCTGTATAATTGTAGTATAGAGCAGGAACCTTGGTGTTCCGTGATACAGCCTGTGCATACGCGCTTGCCAGCCATATGAGTTCTGGAGAGGAGCTTGATGTATATTTGATGTGAATTGGGAAACAAAGCGTCCATGAAGCTCCGTATGTCAATATTCCCTGAATATGAAAGGCAGTACTTGTGATAGCTGTTCCTTCGGCTCCACCTGCAAATCCTCCATAGATAGGACCATAGATTCCAGCTATTGGCACGTTCAATGACTGGAGAAGTGCAGCCCTATTTAGCAGATCAAGATCGGTCTTCAGTTCAGCAAGCTCTGCAATCATGTAACCATCTGTCTTCCGAAGACCGAAGTCTGGATGAAGCCCTGAAGCCAAGGCAATAGCTGATTCTGCAGTCCCAATTGCATTCATTATTGGGAGACCTGGACGACCTGCTCGCCTCAGCGCTTCTCTACCGAGTACAACAGTACGGATTGAACCTTCAATCTCTAGAGGAGACCGTGCTCGTATGGTCGCACCATCCACTGATAGTAGGCATGGAGTAGTGATGGCATTGGCAATGGGTATCCTACGAGCGTAGTTCTGGACTAGTTTCATGAAGATTGACTCATCCGATACAGTGACACCGCCCGCTCCAGCAAAGATCCATGGTCTCTGATCAGACTCTGGAGTTCTGGGGAGAAGTGTTCGTTGCTCCATACCTTCTCCAAGTACAGCATGATCGAATGATGTCTTGAGTTCATTACGAACCTCTTTTTCATCAAATGCAATCACCCGCTCAGTGTCCTTACAGTAAATACCAACATTGCAAATCAAATCAATAGCAGCTTTGAATATTGAGTCCGCAAGCCCATCATCCGAGGGGACAAAGACATCAGGATCGTAACTAATCCCGTACCCCTTGACAAGCTCACTTACCTTGGGTGAGAACACTCTTATGTCATAGTCTTTTTCGAGCATGGGTTTCCCATCAAGGGCACGATTAGTGATCTCGATAATTGGTATCATTCTATACCCTCCTTTCCTCAATGAGTTTGATAGCCACTCGTACAGCTTCAGGGGCTGTTTCAGCAAATCCATCTGCGCCTATCTCATCTGCCCATTCTTGATTTGTCGGACCACCTCCGACCATGACTAAGAACTTCTCACGGACGCCAGTCTGCTCGAGATAGTCAATCACATCCTTTTGACCACCTAGAGTTGAAGTCATAAGTGCTGATACCGCGATGATGTCCGCATTAATCTTCTCTGCTTCTTCCACAAATTTGGAGGTGGGTACATCTACACCGATGTCACTCACTTCAAATCCATTGGCTACAAGAAGTGACTTGAAGATATTCTTACCAATCTCGTGAACATCGCCTCTAACTGTGCCAACAACAACTTTTCCTTTCTGAGGAACATCCCCAGATTTTAGATGAGGAAGAACCACCTCTAGTCCAGCCATCATTGCCTCTCCTGAGAGCATGAGCTCAGTCAAGAAAATTTCCATCTTCTCAAATTTCTCACCTACAATCTGTGCACCACCAGAAATCCCTTTCTCGAGAATCTCAATGGGATCAATTCCTGCATCCAATGCTTTCTTCGCCAAATCTGGAACAGCAACCTCGTTTCCATCGATGACAGCTTGCTTGAGCGCTTCAATCTCCTTACTCATAATGATTCACATCCGCTTGTGAAGGAGTAATTCAAATAGTGAACATATAGAAAAGACGTTCTAACATATGTGTACATTGATGAACAGTATCTAATCCTCATGAGCTTCAATGTCGTGACACGCCACCTGACGTCCATCTGGAAGTGTTGTCAGATACGGTTCCTCAGTACTACATTTTTCCTTAGCCCAAGGACAGCGGGTATGAAAACGACAGCCTGGAGGCACATTGATTGGATTTGGAGTCTCACCTGTGAGAAGTATCCTCTTGCGTTCAACATCAATTTCAGGAACCGGTACAACCGATAGGAGTGCCTTGGTATACGGATGCTCTGGATCATCGATTATCTGTTTTGTATCACCTGTTTCAACTATCTCACCCAGGTATGCAACTGCAATCCGGTTGGATATCTGCTTGGCAACCGCAAGGTTGTGTGTGATTATCACAATTGTGATTCCTTTCTGTTCTCTTAAATCAAGCAGCAGTTTGAGAATTTGACCTCTCATTGATACATCAAGCATTGAAACGGGCTCATCAGCCAGAAGCAGGTCTGGACTAAGGACTAGAGCTGCTCCAACAGCTACCCGCTGACGCTGCCCACCCGATAATTCGTGCGGTAGTCGGTCCATAAAGTCAGCGGCTGGCCGCATCCCAACATCCTCAAGGGTCCGAATAACCAACTCTTCCTCCTCCTCAATACTCTCACAAATATTGTGAAGCTTCAATGGTTCACCAATAATCTCAGCGACAGTCATATTATTACTCAATGAACCGTAGGGATCTTGGAAGATCATCTGGATTCGTCTCCTGTATGGTTTGAAGTCCGAAGCTTTTAGCTTAGATATCTCGACTCCATCAAACCAGATCTGTCCATCTGTTAGCTGTTCGAGCTGAACAATACACCTGGCCATCGTGGTCTTACCACAACCACTCTCACCTGCTATGGCAAAAACTTCTCCACGATTGATACTTAGGTCCACTCCATCTACTGCACGAATGTATGTAGGTTCCCGTCTAGTGAACATGGAGGAGAAAAGGCCACTTCTAATTGTGAAGTACTTCTTCATGTTCTTGGTTTCCAGAACAATATCAGACATTAGATATCATGCCTCCTCCAACAAGCGACCTTGTGACCTTGCTCATCCTCAAGAGGAGGGATTTCTTGACGACATTTATCAATCACATAGTCACATCGCTCATGGTATCTGCATCCACTTGGTGGGTTAATCAAATCTGGCGGATTACCAGGAATGAAGTCAATCCCCTTCTCAGTTAGAATACTGGGGAATGACGAAATCAGCTTCATTGTGTAGGGATGTTCGGGATTAGTGAAAATTATCTTGATCGACCCCATTTCAGCTATCCGACCAGCATACATGATAATTGCATAGTCACAAGTTTCTGCAATAACCGACAAGTCATGTGTAATCAGCAGAAGTGACAGGTTTGTCACATTTCTGAGTTGATTCAAGAGGTCTAGGATCTGAGCCTGAACCATGACATCCAACGCTGTGGTTGGTTCATCTGCTATTATTAATGAGGGATGACACACGAGTGCAAGCGCAATCATCAGACGTTGTTTCATGCCCCCACTCATCTCATGCGGATAACCGTCAGCTCTTGAAATATCAATCCCTACAGAATCAATGAGTTCTAGAGACCGCTCTCTAGCCTCTTCTTCAGAAACATCTTCATGTATCCTAATCGCTGTCGTCATCTGGTCGATGACCTTATGCACTGGGTTAAGGGCGTTCATGGCACCTTGGAAAATCATTGAAACATCTCTCCAGAGATACTCGAGTATTTCCTTCTTAGTATACTCCAGAATGTTGCTACCCTTGAAGAGAATCTCTCCCCCCTCAATGATACCTTCTTTTGGAAGAAGATGCATCAATGCGAGTGCAGTTGTGGTCTTGCCACAGCCCGACTCGCCACTGAGTCCGACAAACTCGCCACATCGAATCTTGAAACTGACTTCCTCAGCAGCCCTTACCTTCCCCTGCTTAGTGATATATGAGATTCCGAGATCATTGACCTCAATGACAATTTCAGAGTTTGATTCAGCCATATGTCATCTATCTCCTTCTAAGTCTTGGGTTGGCAATCTCGTCCATAGCATAACCAACCATGGACACGCCCATAAGCAATAGGACCACTGCTATGCCCGGGGGAAACACCCACCACCATAGATTACCTGACATTGCTCCGGACCCGAAGGCTTGATAGAGCATTGTGCCCCAACTGACCATACTTGGATCACCCAATCCAAAGAAGTCCAAAACAACTTCTGAAAGGATTGCGTATGCGGTCACTAGGACTGTGTTGGCAACGATAAGTGGAGCTACTGCTGGAAGTACATGTTTACCCATGATATAGAAATCACTGCCACCCACTGAGCGCACTCGTTCGATGTAGGTGCGTTCCTTAATGGTGAGAACCTGCCCACGGACTATTCTAGCAGTTGATGGCCATGAGAATATCCCGATGACAAATATCAATGTGTACACAGAGGGAGGCAGTATAGCAGCAAGAATAATCATGATCACTAGAGCTGGAATAACAAAGAAGATGTCTGTCAGTCTCATGAGTAGTGAATCAGCGGTGCCTCCATAGTATCCAGCAATAAGTCCAGTAAGGGTACCAATGGACATTGTGATTAATGTTGCAACCAGACCAATGACCAATGTAATTCTCACTCCAATCACCAACTGACTAAAGACATCTCTACCCAATTGATCCGTGCCAAGAATGTGAAATCCAGGATATGCTGTTGAGTTTCCAGTTATGACCAGCATCGCCGCGGCCACGAAAAGGACTAAGCCTGATGCTAGGAGGCTCACAGCGAAAGTGGACTGAATTGAATCTCTAAGAGAGTTCAAATCTGGTCTAGGACTTCGGATTACTCTAGCTAACAGGAAGACACCCAATATGACAACCAATACGGATGTGATTATTCCAAGGAGATGAAAAGCAACAAGAGAATAATAACCCATCAGAGATCCGAGTAAAGAAATTACTATACCAAGCATTGTCCGAGTGAAGGATTTTGGAGTCTTAGGTTTCTTTTTCAAATATGCATAGGTATGAAACACAACCCCCAAAGCTACTAGTCCAAGACTCAACGTAACAAGAACCGCCTGGTCTATTGGTAATGGGCTAGGACTCCTGTATGGTAAACCTGTGAGATGTTGTTTTGGTTCATAGGGTGCAATCACTTCGCCGTAGATTGCTAAACATACGAAAAATGCTACAACAGCTGTTCCAATTTGACCCATTGGAGTAGCTATGTATTGACGCATCATATGTTCTGTCTTAGCCCGTCTCCCAAGAATCCAGCCCAACAGAGCACCTGTAATGGAAAATAGAGTCAGGATTGGATGTGCAATCATCGAGAGAACTAGCATAATGGTTTGTGACACACCTTCAAGGCCCAGAAATGGCGGAAATTGTCCGATTCCAACGAATGTAGTCCCCCATGAAAGTATCCACTCAAGACCATACAGATTCAGCAAAACAATCGGGATGACAACTAGCAGATTGATTGTGAGGACAAGAAGTGACACGTGTGTCAACAAGCGGAACTTGTGATTCCTCCAGAGGAAGAAGATATTGGATGAAGAATATGATTTCAAGCGGGTCAAGGTAAATTGCCCAATCTCTCTCCATTTCACAAGAGCCAAAATGAGAATTGTGACCAGTATAACAGGATACGCATTTGGAGGGTTGAAAATTAGAACTCCTAGATTCGCAAGAACAAGAACGAACAAAAGCAATCGTATTGGTTGTAGGAATCTTCGGATGAAAGATTTGTTTGCTTCTTCTGAGATCACAATCTCAGAACCAACTCGAATTCTAGGATCGAGGACATAGTAGAGGAAATCAGCGATTAGATTGGCTGCAACAATTACAACAGTTATCATGAAGAATGTGGCTTGGAGTATAGGGTAATCTCTGTAGATGATGCCATCCCAAAGAAGTCGTCCTATTCCTGGATAAGAAAACACAACTTCCACCTGGAGCGCACCAGAAACAGTAGCACCTATGTTGAGAGCAATTATAGTTGCTACTGGAATCATCGCATTCGGCACAGCTTCCTTGTTGAGCTGATCATTCTCTGTTCTCCCCTTTGCTCTTGCAGTTATCATGTAGTCTTCACTTAGTACATCCAATAACGCATTCCTCATTATCAACGCAAAGACACCGATTATGGCAATCCAGAGTACAGCCCATGGGAGCATAAGGTGAGTGATCAAATCTCCGATGAATCCCAACGGATCTTGAGGACTGAGGTCAGGATGCCATGGTGTCAGTGGAAACAGATGTAGATTGACTGAGAAGATCATAATAAAGAACATAGACAGCCAAAATGAAGGGATGGAATATGTCACTAGGGAGATAATGAGACCTGTGACATCCTCTCTCTCGCCTCGTTTCCAGGCTGCCTTTTTACCAATCCAGATGCCAGTAATGATAGAAATAATCGTAGCAGGTAGGACAAGCAGAAGCGTGTTGATGAGCCTGGAGTAGATTATGTCCTGTACAGGTACTAGGAAATGGAATGAGTAGCCAAGATTTCCGGCTAGGAATTGTCTGACAAACAGACCATATTGGATGTGAAATGGTTGGTCTAGTCCGAATTCTTCGATTATTCGTTCCTGGACTATTTCACCAAGGTTTGGATTCCCTGCAAGAAGCGACACAGGATTCCCAGGGAGCATATGAAAGAAGACAAAGTCGATTGACAGAGCAATCCAAATTGTGATACCAGCTTGGATGATCCTCTTTGCAACGACTCCTCGTAATCCCATAGTCTATCGACTCACATTCCAAATATGTCAGGATTGAAAAAAGATAGGAAGAACAGACAGAAAATACTGCCTGTTCTATCATTTTAGGTTTTTATCCCCTTCTTGACCTCCCGATCACAAATAGCACAATAACAACTATGCCTATACCTCCAGCGATAAGCCACATAGAAACCGGAAAGCCTGGTGGAGCTGCTATTGGAGTTGCATCTAGCCAGGACTCCCAATTCCACATGGAAAGGATACCGCTCAACCAGTCAGTCTTATCAGCTGAGAATTCCAATCGGTCGTTCCTGTAGATTTCGATGTCGCTGATTTCAGCCAAGACACAGATACTGGCTTCATCGTAGATGAGCTGTTGCATTTCATCTATCAGGTCCTCTCTGGCAGTATCAACAGCAAGCTGTTGCTCCCTGTAAATCTTATCTACTCTGGGAACATTGAGACCTGTTGGATTAATCCAGCTAGTTGAGGTCATGTACTGTGCCATGCTGTTTGGATCCCCAATCTGAGACCAGTATCCAAGAGTCAAGTCGTAATTGTATGCAAAGAGGTCTGCATTATATGTTACGACATCCAAAGCTTGAAGGGTGATAGCAAAACCTGCAGCCTCAAGATCAGTTTCAATCAATTGTGCCAGGCTCAGTGCAATTGGATCACCAGAGGTGTACGTCAGTGTGAATGTGAGTGTCGTTGTTGAGCCATTCAGATTCTTCTCATAGACATTACCAGTATTCAAAGTCCATCCATCAGCCTCAAGTGTAGCCTTTGCTTCACTAGTTCCAACGTTACGGGTCACAAGAGTGTCATCGTACCACTTGAGTTCGCTGTGAATCACAGAGTCTGCCGCTCTTGCGTGTATTCCGTACGCAGTGGCTACAATCTTGGTCTTATTGACTGCTTGGTTTATTGCAGTTTTTACTGCAGGCTCTCTCAGAGCAAAGTTCATAGAACCTCTTTGCTTTTCAAGGTCTAATGTATTATTTGCCCAATCCCAGTCTTGGTTTATCAACAATGCTTCCCACCCAAGGGAGCTGACCTCATTGACTGTCACCTCAGGAGGGAAGGTCAATATATCAAGGAGGGTTGCCGTGGTTTCACAGAAGTCAATTTCACCTGCTATTAGTGCATTTGTCATCGTTTCAATATTTGTGAAAAACTGGACAGTTAAGTTGTCGATTTTTGGTGCTCCCCAATGGTAGTTATCATTGCCTTCGAAGACTGCATACTCACCAGCTTTATACTTCTTCAGGATGAAGGGACCAGTCCCAATGTCAGCCCTCTCATATGGGCCATAGGTTACGTTCTCATATTGACCCGCTACGCCCTCAGGTAGAATTGTAGCCCAGGATATAGCATCCCAGTTATAGTAATCCCAATAGCCATAATAAACCCAAGAATCGGGATCAGATGCATTGGTACGGACACCGTATCCAATACCATCAAGTCCCCATACTGGATGACCCCACATCAGTGGGTACCACTTGTGTTCAGGTAATATGGGCACATATGTAAGACCTGTTAGGAAACATTCCTGATTCACCTCTGCTGGAGTACCATTATATGAGGCTCGCCAATACCAGTAAGGTGGCGCAGCCTGCCAAGCAGCTATGTCTTCATAGCCACTATCAACAAAGTTAAGAATGACAGTATAGTCATCAGGACACAAGATATTCCTGTGATCGATGCGAGGCGTCTGTGCAACCCACCATCCTAGCCATGTCCACGTGAATAAGGTGAAGTTGACATCTGCTGAGGTGAATGGAATTCCATCGTGCCACGTAGCATTCTGAACCAAATGCAGAGTCAGTTGTGTGCCATTATCAGCCCACTCCCAGCTTTCTGCAAGGCCGCCCTTTATGGACCAGTCGTTTCCCCAGCGTATTAATGGATCATACATCCAGTTGAGGAACTCCCAGGCCGCAATTGTACCTGCCATCATCGGACCAAGAAAGTCAGGTTGTTCAAACATACCTATGATAATCTTATTCTCTGTTTCTGCTGGGGTTGTTTCAGCCAGCGTAGGTGGGATGAAAGCAACCATAGTAACAACAAAGAATCCGACAAAGAGCAGTGAAACTAAAGCGTTCCTTCTTCTCACTCTTTCCACATCCTTGTGATTATTCTCGTAAGAATATGGTGTACACCGATTAAAATCCATCGAACAACCGTGTTCACGGATACCCATTTATGAACATATTCATTTTCAGACATTTTTTGCACGTTTTTTGACAGTAAGTAGGAGAGCTAGCGTTATTGCCGCAGCACCAATTGCCATCATCAGGACTCCGGAATAATCAACAGGAGGAGGAGAGGAGCTAGTAGTAGGGCTTGTTGTTGTTGTTGGAGTTGTTGAATGGTTCTCAACCAACCATAGAGCCACTGACAACATCATATTCCATTCTGAACCTTTGTCATCAAGACCATTCTCCCATGAACTGTTATCACGATTGGAGTCCTCTTCCCATTCTGGGTGTGGACCAGAGAGAAACACTCGACCTTCTTCATATTCGAAAGCAATCATGGCAGACTGGTTGTTCGCTGCAAAGGTCGCTAAGGTATGGACATCTTCGTGCCCCGATACATCAAACCAAGGTCCTCCATAGTACATTACCGTATGATTTGCTGGCTCTCCTGAGAAGTCTATGATCGATGATGAGTGGTTTAGGATTATCTCAGCCATTGCATAATCAGGCCACACTGCAATCTCCTCTACGGGACCAATCCCATTACCCGCGAATAGACCCAGTGGGTAATCAATGGCCACACCCTCCCAGTATATTAAATCACATCCAAAATAAGCTCCAGCACAAACCCCAAAGAACGATCCACCATCTCGGACAAATTCTCGAATTTCGGTTATTCCTGATCCTGCAAGGTCCTCATTGTATGTTCCAGCCCAACCCCCAGGAATCACCACCATATCATATTCTGAAAGACCTCCATTGTTGATACCTGACGCATAGAGAATATCAACAGTAGCATTCATCCACTCAAACATTAATTGTAAGGCTGTTCTGCTACTTGCACTAGAGGAGGGATCGCCATAGTACACTGCTATGCTCACACCATCAAGGTCAGTTGGAGAAGTCTGTGCATGTGCATTGGTCATGTAATATGGGCTCAATACAATGAGAGTCAGAAGGACAAGAAGAACATACAATGGGGAGGTATGTGATTTCAAATCTAACAGCTCTATGACACTTTCAACTTCAGATTCGAGTTTAAATTCTATTAGACTCTTTGGGTGTCTGTGTTCATTCTTGTACACTGTTGTTGCAACGGTTCATATCATTGTTCACACTATGCATCCAATCCGCTTGTAGACGGTGGAGAGTCGTTGAATGACGCTAGAAGATACTTCAATCGCCAACATTCGAAAGACGGTACAGGATCTCTGTGACTTTGGTCAGAAAGTTGCAGGTACTAAAGCTGAGGTTAAGGCAGCAAAGTATCTCAGCAATCGTCTCAATGATTTTGGATTATCACGAGTGGAGATGCAGGCTTTTGATGTTCACGGATGGGATCCACAATCTTGCAATATCAAAATCATCAAGCCTGTTCAAAAAGAATTGGAGTCTGCTCTATTTCCACATTGTAAAACTGATTCTGTCGAAGGATCACTCGCCCTCGTTGATTGGGAGATTGATGAAAATGATCCAAGTTCATCCTCTGTCGGGAAGGGTCGAATTGCTTTCACTGAATGGGGACCAGATACTTACCTTAGTCCAAGGTGGACATACTTACGCGCTGTGAAGCTCGGTTATGAAGGTTTGATTGTGGCTGCTATGGATTATGGTGATCTGCTGAAAGTCGTTGTCATTCCTGGAGGACTCCTCAAAATACCGGTTGTCTGTATCACTAGAGAGGACGGTGATTCCATCCTATCAATAATGCAGGATGGAGAAGTGGTAGCCAAGATTGAAACAGAGGTTGAAATCACTGACAAGCTGGAGTCATACAATGTGGTTGCGGTTCTAGAAGGTGATGGGACAACTGATGAAGAGATCGTTGTGGGAGCGCATTATGACTCATGGTTCCAAGGAGCAGCCGACAATTGCGCTCCTGCAGCCATTGTGCTTGAACTTGCTAGGATTTTCAATAATGAGGCCAAGTCAGGCGAAGTTCCCAAAAGAACAATACGATTCCTCTTCTACGGTGCTGAAGAAAGTGGAACCGATCATTTCTATTTCTGGCTGAATGGTTCTAGGGCTTATGTTGAAGCCAACAGGGAATCAGTTGACAGGACAGTAGCAGTCCTCAGTCTAGACTCCACAGGATATGCTGATCCGTCGATAGACTTCATCTATGCCACTGGAGAACTGCTTGGGTTCGCGAAGTCTTTTACTGTGGAACATGGAAGAGCTCGATCGCTGATTTTCAAGGTTCCTCCAAGTTATGGTAGTGATCATTGGTTCTTTGAACTATCTGGTGTTCCAACAATATATGGCGTATCCGGACCCCCATCAGAACATGGAGAAGCGAAACCAAGTCATTTCTATCACACGACTGGGGATATACCCGACAATTTGGACTATGATGCCCAACATTTCTATGCCGAGTTCATGAAAAACGCTCTTTACCATCTTTCAAGCACAGATTTGCTACCATTGGATATCTTCATACCACTTGAGAGATTCGAATCAATTCTCTCAAAGTATAGGAAGATGGAAGGACATCCATTTAATCTAGAACCTGTTATTGACAAGGTGAAGAAGTTCTTGAAATACAAGTCTTCTTTCAAGAAGCTGCTTCAAAAACATGGGCTTGAAGAAACAGCAAGAATAAACGAGTTTTTGATGACTGTAGCAAGTGGTTGTAATCGAACTATAGGTTGGAATACACGTCCAATAGAAACTTACAGTGTTGGCTATTTGTATCGCTTTGAGATGGTTGAGGACTACGTGCATCTCACAAATTCCATCGAGAGTCTACGAAAGATACCAGTAGCTACTTTCGACTTAGACTCAGCAAAGAGAATTGAGTCCAAGTCTGACAACCCCTATAATTGGCTAAGTATTCATGACTCAGTTGCAAATTTGGAAGGTGAACGTACAAGAATTGGAAAGGAGATTGAGGAAGTGATTACGTCGCTCTCAGAGTTTTTGGACAATATCTTGGCCAAGATTGAAGAGCTGATTGATTCTTGAAATGCAGCAAAGAAGGGTGTTCACTCATGTACACCCTTGTTGCAACGTTTCATATTATTGTTCATGTTCTATATTCCTTCAACCATCTAGATGGTCAAAAACAAACCCCGGAGAGTTTCAAATTTGACTGATTCGAAGGAAATCATAAAGAAAGAGAATGAGTACTATGTTCCAGCATATGCAAAAAAACCAATCGTAATCGTTGAAGGCAAAGATGCAGTGGTAAAAGACGCAGATGGAAAAGAGTACATAGATTGCCTTAGTGGTATTGCTGTAGTGAATGCAGGGCATTGTCCAGAAAAACTTGTGCGTGCGGGACAGGAACAAATGACGAAACTAATCCATTGTTCCGGACTTTACCATAATGTCCCAGCAACACTCTTGGCTGAGAAAATTGCTGCGATTACTCCTGCCTCATTGAAGAAATCTTTCTTTGTAAATAGTGGTGCGGAAGCTGTAGAAGGAGCTGTAAAGATTGCCAAGAAATATGCAGTCACTCAAGGAAGAACTGGTGCTGGGCTTATTGCCCTTGAGGGATCTTTCCACGGTCGACTTGGGCTATCGTTGACACTGACAGGACAGGCAAAATACAAGAAAGGTTTTGGAACCTTTGCAAACTTTCCTGGAGTCACTCATGCTCCAATGCCCTATTGTTATCGTTGCCCTCTTTCCTTCCCAGATTGTGATGTTGAATGTGCCAGAAAAGTGGAAGACATCATCAAGTATCATACAAGTGCAGATGTAGCGGCAATGATTGTAGAACCTGTTATGGGTGAAGGTGGGATTATTGTTCCCAGGGATGATTATCACGAGCTTATTCAAAAAATCTGCAAGGATCACGATATACTTTACATTGCTGATGAAGTTCAATCTGGCTTTGGTAGAACTGGCAAGATGTTTGCAATAGAACATTGGAACATCAAACCAGACATAATCACTATGGCAAAGGGTCTTGGTGCAGGAATGCCTATCGGCGGCTATGTAACAACGCCTGAAATTGCCAATGCACTTCAATCAGGAGACCATTTCTCAACTTTTGGAGGAAATCCAGTTTCATGCGCTGTTGCATCAGCGAATATCGATTATCTTCAAGAGGAGGGGTTGATATCAAATGCAGAGAAAATTGGAAATCAGATTTTGAAAGGACTATCTGACTTGGGAGATCAAATCAGCCTAATCGGGGAAGTTCGAGGGAAGGGTCTCATGATTGGAATAGAATTGGTCAAAGATCACAAATCAAAGACTCCAGCCTCGGATGAAGCAACAGCGATTGCCAAGCACATGATGGAGAAAGGTGTACTTGTCGGAACGGGTGGTGTTAAAGGAAATGTCCTTAGAATCCAACCACCACTATGTATCAATTCAGAGCAGGCAAGTAGAGTTCTAGAAATATTTGAAGAGGAAGTAAAACAAGTTTGACTGTTCTAAGCAATGAGAGACCTGCATTGGATGAGATATCAATTGATGAGATTCGAACAATAGTTGAGAAGCTATGTTCCATAGACAACAAGATAGCAGGTTCTCAAGCTGAGAAAAAAGCCGTGAGATATCTGAAAAAGCGACTCATTGAAAGCGGCTTAAATGACATAAAAGAGCAAACATTTGAAGTACACTCCTGGCAACCTTCGTCTTGTCTTCTAAGAGTGACAAAACCTATACATAAAGAAATCAAAGCAGCGATCCTTCCATACTCTATGTCTGCGAAAATTGAAGGTTCCTTATTCCACCTTCAAACCACGCACTCAGATATTGTTGAAAGGAATAATGGAATGGTTGGGCTAACAACATGGGGGGCGGATCTTTTTCTTGGTCCAATGAGAGCCTACTTCAACGCGCTCGATCAAAATGCAATAGCAGTCATCATAGCTTCTCCCAAAGAAGGCGAACTCCATAAGGTTGTTGTAATCTCATCTGGAGAGCTTCTGAAAATCCCAGTTATCAACATAACAAAGGAGGATGGAGATTTTCTCTTCAACCTCATGAAAACGCAAGCAGTCAATGTTGAAATTGAAGTTGAAGTTGAATACTCTGAAAGAGGCGAATCGCAGAATCTTATCGCAACAATTCATAGTACTGAAAAGTCTGAAGAAGAAATTGTTGTTGGAGCTCACACTGATGCATGGTTTAAGGGTGCTGCAGAAAATTCGGCTCCCAACGCAATCATACTCGAGCTAGCAAGGCTTCTTCAGCAGCATGTCAAAAATGGACGAAAACTAAAGCGAAATGTTCGTTTCATCCTGTTTGGAAGTCAGGAGAGTGGATCGAAGGATTTCTACTACTGGTGTAATGGATCTAAAGCCTATATCAAAGACAACCGAGAAATCTTGGAAAATGTGGTTGCCATTTTTATGATGGATTCAATTGGTTTTCCAGCCCCAGTTCAAAATCAAATTGGAGTTACATCAGACCTCTTTGATTTTATTAAAGATGTAAAGACAGATGTCAGCGGAATGAGCATAGAGTACTATGAACCACCTGGCTATGAAAGCGACCACTGGTTCTTCGAAATATCAGGGATATCATCCATCTATTGTGTCGCGGATTACAGTGATCTGTATCATACTCAGAAAGATGACCCAGAGCATTTGGATTATGATGCTATTCGATTTTATGCTGAATTCCTAAAGAATTCTCTTTTGCATCTTGCTAACTCTGAAGTTGTACCAGTGAATCTATTTCGACCTCTTTCTACATTTCAAGAGATTCTTTCTAGTCATGGAAGGTGGAAGGATAGTCCATTTGATATGTCTCAGCTATTATCAAAGATTAGTAGAATACTAAATCAAAGGAAGCAATTCGAAAAAGAAGCAAGAAGAATCATGGAAAAAGGAAACCGTGAAGAGAAAAGAGGACTAAATCAGTTCTTGTTGTCATCCGCTAAGATGATGAACAGGACCATTGGATGGATATGGAGAAGAGGTCCACCTAGGGATACAAGTTATCTTGCACGTATGGAATTGATTGAGGATTATATCGATCTCAATGATTCGATTAGAGCGATACGAAGTATGCCTATAGCAAACGTAGGACCGCATTCAGCGGCCAAATTGAACTACCAAAAAGAGAACCCCTACAATTGGATAAAAGTGCATGAACCTCTTTCTCTACTAGAAGAAGAAAGAGCGAAGATCTTTCAGAATATAGAGAGTGAAATTTCGAGTTTAACGGAGATATTGTATGATATTTCAAATGGAATATCTGCCATCATAGAAGGAAAATGAAGTTCACATGAAAATGGAGTTGAAAACATGTCACGAAAGCTTGGAGTTGCAGGTTTGCAACTGAAGAAATACGCTGAGAATCCAACAGCTACTCTTGAGAACTTCGAGGGTACAGCTCGGTGGGTTAAAACGAAATATCCTTGGGTTGATTTGATATTCACTGGAGAGTTGTTGCTTCAACCGTATGGTATGAAAGATTGGAAGGATAAAGCAATCAAAATTCCGGGTGAGCTTACTGGGAAACTATCCAATCTAGCTAAGGAGATTGGATGTTGGTTGGTTCCAGGATCATTGCTAGAGATTGATGGGTCAAGTATATACAACACAGCTATCGTATTCAATCCAAAAGGAGAAATGGTTGCGAAATATCGGAAGATATACCCGTGGGAACCATTTGAGGATACTGCTAAAGGTTCTGATTTTGTAGTCTTTGAAATCCCAGGAGTCACAAAGGTAGGTCTAGTGATTTGCTATGATCTGTGGTTCCCGGAACTATTCCGTACGCTAGCATGGATGGGGGCAGAAATAATCTTGCAACCCTCAGCAACCTACACACCTGATCGCGATGCTGAGTTAATACTTGTACCAGCTCAAGCAATCATGAATCAATGCTATGTTTTGAACTCAAATATTATCAGCAATAAAGGTGGTGGGAGATCTATTTTCGCAGATCCAGAGGGAAGAGTTCTCCAGCAAGTAGGTACGCATGAAGAGATAATGACAGAGATTATAGATTTGGATAAAGTGGCTTGGGTCCGTCAATATGGATCATTTGGAATAACGCCAGTTTGGAAAGCTATCAGAGATAGTGCTGTTGGCGGCAACTTCCCTCAATATCAGAAACTCATAGAGGGAGAAGTCTTCAAAGACCTTGGAGAACACAAAGTTCAGAAAAGTATCAGAGAATGGAAGGTTTGAATGTGACAAACGAGGAACTCAAGGATAAGGTGCGGGAATGGATTCGTAGCAATGATGAACGACTGATTAAGCTGACGCAAGAACTGGTCAAAATTCCAAGTATATCAGGGGATGAGCTCAAGGTTCAGAAGTTTGTTCACAAGGTCCTCAAGGAAATGAAACTTAGACCTGAGATGATCCAGCCAGATTTGGAAATTCTACGAAAGGATATTGACTATTTCAAAACAACATCATTCACACGAGTAGGGTATGAGGACAGACCAAACATAGCTGCGACTCTTAATGGCACAGGAGGTGGAAAATCAATCTGCCTCACTGGTCATGTTGATGTTGTAAGTCCAGAACCTGTTGAGGATTGGACAAGAAACCCTTGGGATGGTGAAATTGAGGATGATCTTCTCTATGGAAGAGGGTCTGGCGATATGAAGGCGGGAGTTGCAGCTATGCTTATTGCTGTTCAAGCAATTCAGCAACTTGACATTCAACTAAAGGGTGATGTCCAGCTCGAAACAACCATTGAAGAAGAGGACGGTGGAGTTGGAGGTAATCTGTTGCTTCGACTTATTCGCCCTAAGGTTGATGCCGCTATCAATCCTGAGCCAACATATCACAATCTTGGAGTTGCTAGTGGAGGTGTGATGTATTTCCGAGTCACTGTACGGGGGGTACCTGCGCATGCGGCGACAGCACATTTTGGAGTCAATGCAATAGAGAAGATGATGCTGGTTGTAAAAGCACTTCAAGAACTGAATGTTAAAAGACAGAAATCGACTAGTTTCACTATTGTTGAAGAAGCAGACCCTAGAATGAAAGGACGAGTGACAACAATCAATATGGGGACTATCTCATCAGGGGACTGGCCCTCAACTGTACCAGCCAAAGCAGTACTTGAAACCCGCATCGGTTGGCCACCAGGAGAAACGAGAGAAGAGGTCCAGAAGCAGGTTAAGGCAACGATTTCCCTAGTTGCTAATAATGACCAATGGTTGAAAGAGAATCCACCAGTCATTGAATGGTTTGGATGGTATGCGAGACCTCACCTACTAGATCTTGAAGGTGAGTTTGTAAAGCTCATGAAGAGGAACATCACTGATGTTGTTGGTGTTGAGCCAAAATTCGCAGGAGGTTCTGCAGGCCTCGACACACGTTTCTTCGCACATAGGGGCATACCCGCTGTGACATTTGGACCCCATATTCAGAGAATTCACTCGTATGATGAATGTGTGAGTATAGATTCCACAATAAAGACTGCAGAAACTATTGCTTCGACACTAATTGAATGGTGTGGAGCGTAAAGGTACTATTCTAGGTTATAGCATCTCAATGTATCTATAAATAGAAGTTCTGCAGTCTGAACGCCATGTCAAAACCATTCGTTGTCGTTCAATTTGGGTTTGGTTCTCTTGGAAAGTCGATTGCAAGATCAATCATCGAACGTGATAACTTGCGTCTTGCAGGACTCGTTGATATAGACCCCGAATGCATTGGAAAGACTGTTGAAGATGATCTCGAAATATCAAATGAAACACAAACGAAAATCTATCCAAATCTCGATTCATTACTCAAAGATGTGGAAGATGAGGTTGATGTTTCCGTAATAGCTACTTCTTCGTTTCTTAATACAGTAAAACCAACGATTATTGAAAGCATGAACTCAGGAATGGACGTCATCTCAATATGTGAAGAGCTATCATATCCTTTCAGTCGTCATCCAGAGTTATCAACGAGGATTGATAAAGAAGCTAAGAAGCTCACCAAGACTGTCCTCGGAACTGGAATTAATCCAGGATATCTGATGGACTTACTACCCATAGTTCTAACGGCACCATGTCAACGTGTGAACACAATAACCGTGACACGTCATATGAACTCAAGTCATAGACGTTTTTCCTTCCAGAAGAAAATTGGCACAGGTATGACTCAAGATGACTTTCGAAAGAATATTGATGAAGGGCATATCTCTGGTCACGTTGGTCTTGTTGAGTCGATAAGAATGATTGACTCTGCATTGAATCTTGGTCTAGACCAGATAAATGAACTTCCTCCAGAAGCGGTGGTAGCTGAAAGCGAGGTCACAAACACATTCACTACGATTAAAAAAGGAGATGTCTTAGGTCTCAAGAGCATAGGTCTCGGTAAGAGAAACGGTGAAACAATCATCAAACTTGAGTTTCTTGCATACGCTGAAGCTGAGCCTCAATACGATGAAATTATCATAGATGGCATTCCCAAGATTCATCAGAGAATCGAGGGTGGAGTCCAGGGGGACTACTCAACAATTGCTATGATTCTCAATCTGATACCAATGATCAAATCAGCTGGACCAGGACTAGTGAC
>JBHLOX010000142.1:0-6490 GCA_048940045.1 Promethearchaeota archaeon | reverse complement strand
AGGATGAGTATCTACAATGACATACTAGACACTGCTACGAAAGTCATAGATGAGGGTCGAGTGCCTTTGTTTCATGCCTACTCACTAGGCAAGTCCCAGGAAGCTATCGCACTTCTTCAGAGTGGAGGGTTCAGGGTAATATCTGGAAACAAAAGTATCGACAAAGTCTGTTTAGTTTACAAAAGGCACGGGGTAGACCTTCGACATCACACTGTATTGAGTAAGAATCTCGTTGAAATACTAGACGAAGGAGCAGTCATTGTGAGTTCCTCCTCCCGCCATACCGTTGACAACTTGCAACGCATCCTGGGAAAGAAGGTATTTGCCCAATATGAGGGAAGGCTCGAATACTTTAATCTCTCAGGATGGACATTGGGTAAATTCAGAGAACGGGGATTTCCATTGAGTGCTCATTCAGATTTCAATGGTCTTCTGACTTTCGCGAAAGCAGTTAATCCAAGAGTTGCGTACTGCTTCACTGAGAATGGAAGAACTCTCTCAAAACATCTTTCAGACAATGGTATACATGCAGTACCACTTGAGTAGGTGATTTATCATGGAAAAAGCTCTTTCAGAATTGGTTGAACCAATTCATGCTGATTCGTTCTTTTCTGTTTCTAGAACCGGAGAGATACATGAGCGCCTAGCCTACGAATACAATGATCCTGAAGGATATTATCGAAGAGTCATTCGTGATGAGAGCCTATTGCGAAAAGAAGTAGAAAAACTTGCAGATAATATGCAATACTTTCTTGATCAGGAAAGAGTTGAGATTAACAGCGAACGAGTCCGGTCTCGAGTAGACTATTGCGATATCTTTCTCAAAGGTGCAACAGAAGTTGTATCGGTAATTTACCTGATTGATTTTGCTGGAAGGTTTCAAGAAGGTCCAAACAAGATTGAAACCTGGCTTGAGGAGGAAGAAGCACCCTACGACTTTGAGATTATATGGAGATTTCCAATCGGTACAACCATCAAAATCATAGAAACCACACTAGAATTTGAGATATATGGAGATTTTGTCACGCTTTGGGCTTATGAGGGTGATGAAGTAGGGGGCTATGAGCGAATGGAGTTCGACCTACCCGGCACAATCCTTGATACACGGTGAATTATATGCAAAGTCCTGATTTCACAGATCTAGTTGCTTGGTTTTTAATCATCCTCGGTTGTGTCATTATAATCTCGGGCATCGCATCAATCCTTTTGCGCTCAGATGTTGAAGGTATGGAGCAACGACGAGAGAGCAAGGGTGTTATCCTATTGGGACCTATTCCTATTGTATGGGGTTATGGGAAAAAGGGATGGATTGTTGCCGCAATTGTGGCAATTACTCTCTTTCTTATAATACTCGTATGGCGATTCTAAGCTTGCCATCCACACTCAGGACATTGCTTGACCCTTGCAATTGTCCTTACAATTCTTCCATTAGGAAGACATTCAGGACAAATGTCTAGACTTTTGTTACACACAGGGCACACAGTTTTTCTGTTCAAATCTCGAATACAGGTAATCGTACCGCATGAGGGACATTTGATGGCGTGATCTTGACAAAATTCATTGCGACAGCGATCACAACGAACCTTGGATTTTTCACGACATAACGTACAAGTCCGTGTCATCTACATGGCCCCGAAACATGCGCTAACCCGCACCAAATAAGTCTAGTCCTGAAATAGGAAGTATTGCCTAGGCCATACCAATCCTCATAGATACTTGTTCATGCTATGATTTGGAGCAATGGCAAGATGATGTTCGTTTGCAGAGCATGTGGAAAGACCTCCGTTGATATCGACATGGTCTTGGAAGGGGTCTGCAGCTGCGGCTGCGCTCACTTCCATTTAGTGTCTGAAGATAGATCAGAATTTCCAAAGGAGATAGAGGAGAAGGAGACAATAAGGAGAGACCTTCACCGATGGCTCGATCTGAATCTTGACTCTATGCCTCCGGATTTAGTTGGAAATATCCGGGTCCTTTTCGAAATTGAGAAGGATAATGTAACCTCCTGAGCTATTAATCTTCATTCTCAGTATCTTCTAGTGGACGTTCAATGCGCGCTATTTGACCATCAATCTCTACACTGAGGTCTGTCTTTCCAGCAACGTTGGCAATTCTTTGGACTGCCTTTAGACTATGAATGAGAGAATCAAGCCAAGAGAAGATGTCCCCCGGATATGCCCATAATTCAAAGTCGTCGTGAAGTTTTTGAGCAAGTCCTGATGGATTGAGTCCTTCCTTCCGCTTTTCAACAAGCCATCTCCCAAAACGAATCTTTCCATGGTCACATTCGGGATATTCACTACACCCACAATTGAAGAAAGTGGTTGTCCATTTACCAAACACCTCAAAGACCCACTGAGGAAGTCTTCCAGCTCCACCTTTCGGGCGACTGGCATCACTTATCTCACTGAACACCCCTGAGAAGAGTCGTGTGGGCATATGAGTTCGAAAGGCTGAATTGATCTCTTCCTGAAGTTTTGCACTAAGGTAGATGTTCTCAAATGGTTCCAGCATGATAGCAATGTCGGTCACATCATAGGAAGCTGTTAGTTTCATAACTTCTAGTCCCATGTTAGGTGTCAAGAATGATAACGAGGTAGCTCTTCCAAGATCAGTTGCATAAATCCCTCCTTCCTTCACACGAGCCATATGAGTTCGAACAAGATGCTTGAGGGCTTCTGAGGGAGGAACCGACATTGATAACATTCGCCTATATGCACGAGCCACATCCTTAAGGTCAACAAGCCTGGTTGAGCAAATAGTGGCGAGAATTTGTTCAGCACAGGTTTCTTTGTCTGCAAATGGCTCTACATCCTCGATTATCCCATTCAGTAATTCCACTGCGATCTCATCCTCTGCCTTGTCTTGACCACTATGGTATTTTTTCTCAGGCTGGACGAGGAGGTAGACCTTCCCTCTGTCATGTTTGCCCAATCGACCAGCCCTTCCTAGCATCTGTTCAAATTCCGCGTTAGATAACCAGTCTGCACCCATTGCTAGAGATTCGAATATTACCTGAGATGCAGCTAAATCAACTCCAGCACCTAGAGCTGCAGTAGTCACAACGCATGAGAATTTCTGTTTCGAAAAGGAATTCTCTGTCCTACGACGGCGAGAATATGAGAGCCCTCCATGGTAGACTGATGTTGAAACACGATGTTCCCTTAGCCAATCACTCAGTGCATGAGCTCGTCTTCGAGAGTATGTAAATACGATTGATTGTCCCTTGTTACCTGAACTGCTGACATGACGAAACTCTTGATTGACAAGTCGTCGTATCATGGACCTCTTCTCCTCATCAGAACGAGCAAAAACCAAGTGCCGCTCAAGAGGTACTGGACGACCTTCATAGTTCACCAATTTCATCTTCAGATCCTTAGCCAACACTTCCGGTGAACCCACTGTAGCAGATAGGGCTAGATACTGAGCTTTCGGATAATGCATCCGCATCCTTGTGAGTAGTCCATCAAGTTCAGGTCCACGCTCTGGATCAGCCAAATTCTGAATCTCATCAATCACAACAGTTCCAATTTTTCCAAGGTCCTCTGTATCACCTGACCTGAAAATTAGATCTAATGCTTCGTATGTGGCACAGATGATATCTGCTTTTTTAATGTCCGTATCAACTATTGGTTTGCCCTCATCACCAACATCCAAACGAGACATTCCAACTTTGATCCCTACTCTCAGCCCAATTGATCTGTATCGTTTTCTAAACTGCTCATATTTCTCGTTG
Organism: Promethearchaeota archaeon; assembly: GCA_048940045.1. GTDB lineage: Archaea > Asgardarchaeota > Thorarchaeia > Thorarchaeales > Thorarchaeaceae > SMTZ1-45. The sequence continues at coordinate 2,754 of JBHLOX010000142.1, read as the reverse complement.
GTCAAAGCCACGAGTGGGGACATGTAGACCATCTTCTCTCCTCTCATTGCCTTGGGCACACCAGCAAGTTCACCCAACAGGGTCTTTCCAGAGGATGTGGAGGAAACGATAAGCATGTTTGTGCCTTTGAAGAGACCAGCATCAATGACATACGACTGTACTGGAAGTAGAGTTTCAAATCCCTCTGACGCAAGTTTCTCTTTGAACTCTGGGGGGATTGAAAGATCAGATATCTTATGAACTGCTCCTGCATCCGTTGCAACCACAGTGTCAATCAATGTCAGATCTGGCTCGCGTGTGGGATCAAACCCAGGAGTCATCATGTCGATAATTCGAGGAACTGATTTTATCTTGGACACCTGACGTTCTAGCTGTTTCAGCATTGCTTTGGAGAGATGTACTCCCATAGTCTTCAGTTCCAACCTGAGGTCTCCCTGTCCACACGATGTGCAAGTGACCTGATCTTCTGTAATTTTCACAGCATTCCGCTTTGTCAAAACAGTAAGTCTATCATCGCGTAAACAATGCTGGCATGTCGGTACAACTCGAGGGTTTTGTGTCTTCAGACGTGATAGTAAGTCTTTGAGGTCTGACAGAAAATCGGGTTTCTGTTCTCTTGGGATGATGATGTTCTTGGCTTTCCGAAGTATCTCATGTGTTTCTTTTGGCTGATAATATACTGGCTTGTTATACTTGACGAACCAGAATCGTTTGATCTCCAAGAGACCTGTCTTTCGATATCCATATTCAATCATACCCCCAAGAATTGATCGTTGACGGTCTCGCAGGACATCCGAAAAGATATCGACTCTTGTCGTTAATTCCTGTCGCCCCGCTCTGATAGCAATTGTATATGGCTTCTTAAGCCGCTTCTGAATGTCTGCGTCAGCTACCTCCAATTATAGTCCTCATTCGTTGTGCACTACTTTGCACCAATGACTCTTGCGGTTGCACTATATATTGAAGATGAAGGATTCGCTCTCTTTCTCAATTATGGACAGAGTTCGTTCAAACTCCTCACCAATAGCCTCCATACCTGTCTTAGGGTCTGTTCCAGCCCTCTCTACAATCATCCAGTCAGACATTACATCAATATCTACAAAACTGCTGAATTTGTAGAATGGTGTTGCCATAACCTTCGTCTGTTCTTTTCGCCCAAACTTGCCTTCATTGAAAAATTCGACAAAGGGTTTGTACATTGGACCATTGGTTCCTGCAAGAATGAATTTGGCTCTTTGAATACCGGAAACATGTGACACATTGATTTTCTTAAAGAGTTCCTCATAATGGGCTGTCTGAGGGACGTTAGCCTTTTGCTGAACTGTAGCTAATGGATCAGCAGCGAGTATGTTGCCCTTTTCCACGACTAGATTTCTGATGACTGTGATGATTTCTTCTTGTCTACTAGCACCCAGAGGGTCGATCACTTCTGGATTGACGATATCTACTTGCGGAAGTGGTTCATCAAAACGGAGCATTGTTGGATCGAACATCAGTGCTGAAAGATACTCAAGAACATCAATCTGGATTTTACCTTTTGTTGCCACACCTTTGAATATCCCCGGACCGATTAGGATCGAGTACACACGTTTTCCACGGATTATGGACCAAAGTTGACTTGATAGAATAAGGGCCTTTCCTGATAGGTCAGCGTCTTTGAAAGCTCCTACCTGAAAATCATAGCTCTCAACCTCAATGAGCCAGTAGAGCGGCTTTGGACCTGTGCTCATACTGCTTCCTCTCCATAAACATTCGAGGTGACAAAATCAAATACAATTCTAACAGAGAGTGAGTCTCTCTCTGCTTCAGGTGCACTTGATAAAACAGCCTTGGAGTCTTCTATTAACTTGTCCAATTGAGAGGTTGTAATCTTAAGTCTCTCCACAATTTCAGTCATGCACTTCTCTACGCTCTCGGCATGTGTATTCTCCTGGTACTTCAAAACACGTAACACACGCGCAATCTTCTCTTTGAGATATTCATCACGTTCCTTACCCCTTCGTCTCTTTGCCAACTTGACATCGCGTTCGAGAAAATCAAAGGGTGAGGTCAAATCTGGTTCAGCCTTGTTTCCTCTTGTTGAGGAAACCCCAACGGTGACATATGGCGACCTATCTCCTCTTCCAGTGGCTTGCCGAGGCGCTATGTGAACTAAGAAATGGGAAACAGCTCTTAGAGTCATCTCGTCAAAAGGACTTCCTACTTCCTCAATTAGAGAATCAATACGACTAATTGCCGCATCCATCATGAATGAATCAGATGCTGTGAGCAAGCTTTCTCTAAGAACCCTGAACAAAGCTTGGACTCTACGCTGGACTTGAAGAAATTTGCCATTCAGTGTACTTGCATTCCATTTCGTAATTGCCTGACCAAATGATATGAGTGCATCTTTGCTTGTAGCTTTTGGATGTTCCTTTGTCCACTCATCGATGATTGGGGCAAGTAATGTTTCAGACATCTTTGTCCTTGCAGCGATAATTGAAAGCGCTTTCTCAACCTCAATGGATGGTCCTTCAAACCCTTCTTCAAGATTTGCTAACTCTCTGACTTGAACCTCAAGCTGACTTGCAAAGTTACCATAAATATGAGAAATCCATCTACCTTCAGTGAGAGCGAATTCCATGATGTTTCCAGGCAGATTCGGAATATCCTCGTCAACAGACGCTCTCCTCTGAAGTTCTGCACTTAGAAGCCGAACAGCTTGTTTCACTCCCATAATGCCATCCATGTTGATGAGGTATGCAATCATCGCAA